>JAPKEY010000063.1 GCA_028821815.1 Candidatus Poseidoniales archaeon
GGGTGCAATTTTCTCCAGTTTCTTGGAACCCAGCCATGTGCCAATCTTCCGTGACCCATTCTTTGGCACCAAAGTCACTTTGCTGCCGACTTGGTTTCACTGTTCGCCACATCACGTGACTGTAATTGTGGTCATTGGTGTAAGGGAATGCTGGATCAAGACACATGGTGACTGGAATGGGTCCTGAATCGGGAATGGTCAAATTATCTGCGCTCACAATCCATTGGAATTCTTGAACACCGAGTGCTGCACGCTCACGTGGGTTATCGGCCATCTCAATCATGTAGAATGGAATGCCTAGATTTCGAACGGCAATATGGTCGATGTCCCCTGGTTGCTGGTGGAATGCAGTTCCAATCTCGATGGTGTAACAAAATGAATCATGTACACCGTAATGCCAATCGCAATAATCACCCGTTGTTGGATACAAGTCACTGCTCTGCATATTTTCGTATCTTGTCATCTCGGCCATTTTGTCACCGTGATAGATGAGTGCATCGTGGTCAGGGGTTTCACAATTTGTACAGTGACCCCACGGATAGAGAACCAGTTCAGAGTAGGAATGCCAGGTCAAAGTGGCCTTGTAATCAGATGAGCCATCGCCATCATCATCATTCATTTCTGTGAGGTCCTGAATAAAGCGGGTCTCAGGTTCAGAGTTACCACCCCACCAATCTTCATCGGTTAGGCCGTCAGCGTCATCGTCTTTACCATCAACGTGGTCTTCGTTATATTGACCATCTTCATCATTGTCAGTATCATCGACAGGGCCATTGTAGACGTCATTGTTCGCCCCAGCATAACACATCCCTGGGAATAATGGGCCAGTTGCACCCAAAGGCGCACCCCATTCAAACTGATAGTTTCGATTGAGGTCAACACCATCACACCCTTCATCGACTTCTTCATCGACGTCGGGAATTGGGGTGACACCTGTAACCGTGTTGTCACGGAGGTTCTTACGCCATCCTGCGGATTCGCAATTCCAAGCATCCTCACCACAGAATACCTCGCGATCGTAGCGGTTACCATCAACATTGAGCATAGGGATGAGGTAAATTTCTCGGGTCTCAACCAGAGTAGTAATTTTTTGTTCTGAGAAATCCTCATCTACACCCAAATCACCAGGGCCACAATTCAAACCGTCACCATTAGAATCTTGGAAATTTGATGCCAATGAAAGACAATCACCGTCATCGTCTAGGATGCCATCGCCATCAGTATCACCCCATCCATCTTCATCGACCAAACCATCACCATCGTTGTCGATACCGGCCTGACCGTAGTAGTGAGCTAAGGTTTCAAGGAAATACATTGGCACCTCGTAAGACATCCATTCTCGAGCATGGTGGTTTCCAACGAGTTGAACATCGGGAATGTCTGCATAATTACCGCAGTCTCCAACGAATTCATTGCAGTCTCCACCCTGCACTCCACCACCATCTTCTCCTCCACCTGTGATTTTCATCCAAGGAGATGGATGACTGTAGAAATGTCCCTTGTAACTGTCAGCAGTCATTGGCATACCACGGGCATTTGTACCACCGATTAGACCTTCATGGAATGACATGATGTAGGGGTTTTCTTCAGCCAATTCCATCATGCGATCACGCATGGTGAAATAGTCATGATATTCTTTGAATTGAATTCGGTCATTTCCTCCCCACGGGTAATACTCGAGGGTGTATTCTTCACTCCAAATATCCTCTGGGGACAAACCTTCAGGAGGGTCATCTTGAACCGCCGTGCTCAAACTACCCGTCATCATCGGAATGAGCATACAGAGTACACCAAGAAGTGCAGGGATTCGGCGAGATGACATGACTACCATACAGTCGAGATACCTTCTCCATTTCAATAGACCGCCACCCCGACCCTCACGGAATCGTCCCTTTAGGGGACGGTATCACGAAGATTGGCATAGCGATATAATCAACTCCTATTGCCGGGTCGGCCCCTCATGGACAGTGTGGTAGAGATGATCCCAAATTGGGACAATGTGATGTTTGGTTTCAATCAAGGAACCATTGCTGTGCTGCTTGGATTCATCGGTTTAGTCTTCGTGGCGCGAATAGTTGCCATGGTTTTAATCCCCAAAATATTCTCCGGAATTTGTGATAAAAGTCCAATCGCAAAACTCGCTATACAGGGTTCAAGCAAGGCTCTCGGTACCGCGATGGGGGCTGGAGTTCTATGGCAATGCAGTCTTATGCTCATCGAAGGTGAATCTGCTGTAATGCCAGAGTTTGTCGCATTTTGGCTGCCATCGATTGCACAGGTTGTGATGCTTATCGCAATCATCGCGTGGGCACTTCGTCTAACCGTCGCTGTTCAGGCTGTTGTAGAATACTGGGATGATGATGAGGAACTGGATGGAGCTGAACAAACTCTCATTGGAGCGGTCGAAAGCGTCTTGCGATTCTGTATTGTCATCTTTGGCTCAATCTTCATCGCCGATGCATTGAATTTTGATTTAACCACGATGGTTGCTGGTCTGGGGATTACGGGTCTGGCACTTGCTCTCGCCGCCAAAGACAGTATCGCCAATGTCTTCGGAGCGGTCACAGTATTGCTTGACCGACCATTCCGTGTCGGTGATTGGGTCCTGCTTAGCGGAGCTGAAGGGGAAGTCATCAGTATCAGTTTGAGAACCACTCTTCTACGCACAGGTGGGGACACAGTGGTAACCATCCCAAATGCTAATCTAACCTCCAAGCCCATCGAGAATTTTGGCAAGCGACGCTGGCGCAGATATCGACCGGTCATCTCTCTGGACCTGGATAGTGATCCGGATGCAATTCAGAACTTCACCAATGGTGTAGGTGAACTCATCCGAAACGATGAGAACACCATGAAGGAAGATTCTTGCTACGCTAAGGTCTCAGCCATCTCCAAGGATTCGATTGAAATTTCCTGTAACATTTACTGGGATGTCGAAGGGGGCGCTAATGAGAGAGATGCACGCCAATCATTCTTACTCAATGTCGCTCGTTTGGCCAAGGAAAATAGCATCGTATTCTATGAACCACGAGTCCGCAATCAGAGAACTTTGGATTGAGGGAATCTGATGGCCACGCTGATTCTACTGCGGCATGGGCAATCTGTTTGGAATGCCGCCAACAAATTCACCGGGTGGACCGATGTTGAACTTTCAGCGGTTGGTGAAACTGAGGCAGCCAAAGCTGGTGAAGAATTGGCCAATACACAAATCGATGTTGTACATACGAGTGGCTTGATTCGAGCACAAAATACTGCGGATATTGTCATGCAGCATAATCAAGTTTCAAGCGATGTGCCGACACACCGTGATAATCGCCTGAATGAACGCCATTATGGTGATCTGCAAGGTCTTGACAAGAATGAAACTCGTGCAAAATATGGAGATGAACAAGTCCACATCTGGCGTCGTTCCTACGATGTACCCCCTCCTGGAAAAGATGGGGAGAGTCTGGCCATGTGTGCTAAGCGCACGTTGCCATACTTGGATGAGGCCATCAAACCTGATTTGGAATCCGGGAAAACAGTACTCGTCGCAGCACATGGCAACAGTTTACGGAGCATCGTCATGAAAATTGAGGATTTGTCAAAGGATGAAGTCCTCAGTCTTGAGATTCCCACTGGTGTTCCTCGAATTTACGCCTACAGCGATGGCGTTTTCACCAGGGTTTAGGAGCAGAATACCGGTAGATTTTGTTCAAAATCCAACCACAAATTCCCATCAACCCTATACCCCCCAAAGCGAAATCAGAAGGAATTTCGGAACCGGGATAGAATATCCAATAGAGAATTGCGGTCAATGGAACGAACGTACATATCAAAGCTCCAGCAGCAATTGTGCGAACTCGATACATGCCATTCTGAACACTGGAGACGGTGGCAAGGAATTGTGTGACATGAGGTGGTTCTTTTTCCCCCCATGCTTGATGGAATAGCCGTTGCTCAAGATACTGTTCGTATTCCCATATAATGAGGCCACCTCGATGGCTATCCAATGCCTTGTGAGAGGACCAGTGAGACGGAGCGGTCGATACCCATCCTTCGCAAAATGCCCTCTTTTCATCAGGAGATAGGTCGAGAACTGCAGCCGCAACATCTCGCAATGCAGGAGAAGGTGAAGTCTCTGGGACCAACGCGTTGTAGATACCCCCTACACAACCGGAGATGATGACTTTTCCATCAACCAAATGACAATGATCGAGACCAAAGTTACGATGTGTGATGGTTCCCTGTGTATCTGATGAGTGTGGTGCTCGCCATTTGGTTGCAGAACGTGTGCGCGGCTCCAATGTATCGAGGCGTTTGTTCCAAGCCCTCTCATCATTTGGCGTCGCTAAAGTGCGACCACAGGTGGCATGAAATCGACCCAGTGCCTCTCCAGCCAATCGCAAATGCTGGTCATCCTTCGGCAGTGGTTCCATAGCCAATTTTTTGAATATCAGAATGATATCCTGCCCATCGACTTGGAGGCCACCAATTGCGGTGTTTAATTCATCGCAATCCAGTGCCGCAAGACGGCGACCATGACCATCTTCATCCAGTGGCAATACCTGTGCCTCATGATTCGTAAATTCAACCATCCACCCTACCTGATTTGAGGTAACTGAGATGGGTTTTCCTTCGACCCATTTACCCCATGTGGGTGAAAGCGAATCCCACCATTCACTGGAACTCATATCACCATCTGGCAATCGCACGGGTAAACTGTCCCAGCGCACATGCAGAACATGAGATGAAAATCCTGCAGGGAGCGTCAAGATTGCATCGGTCACAGAATTCACTGCAACACGCGGATACCATGGCTCAGATTCGATGTCCACGTATTGCCCAAAGGTCGCATCCACATCAATACTCTGCGCTGCAGAGGACAGATTGAAAGCGCCCCAGTGGCGCCATAGACGCTATGGGAGAGCCGACAAAACTGCCACTTGCGGTCGACCTCGATGGAACATTGATTTTCACCGATATGTCTCGAGTGACCTTCCGTCGTGTGGTTCTCCCCAGATTTTGGTTGATTCCTTGGATGTTTTACCTCGATTTAACCAATCGTCGAGCGAGATGGAAACAGATACTTGGTCGCAAACTCAAATTCGACCCAGCAGAACTCGAGTACAACGAACCTTTCCTCGCTTGGCTGAAGGAAGAAAAAGCAAGTGGTCGAGAAGTAATTCTGTGTACGGCATCTGAGATTTCAGTGGCCCGAAAAATCGCAGATTATGTCGGTATTTTTGATGATGTCATGGGTAGTGATGGGGTCACTAATTTGCGCATGGGAGCAAAGGGAAAAGCGCTTGCAGAACGCTATGGGAAGGGGAAATTCGCCTACGCAGGAAATTCCAGCCACGATTTGAAAACCTGGCCCTATGCTGGTGAAGTCATCGTGGTCAATGCCAGCCAGCAAACGATCAATGCACTGGGTGATCGTCCATCAATTGTGTTTGAGTGAATCGGTTGACGGCCACATTCACCAGTAAATCGCCAAGCGCGTAGACTACACCACACAGCAGTGGTGGGTTCAATGCCGTCAATGGTGTCCAAGCCACATCTGAATACCAAGCCCAATTGCCCAAGTATGTACCCCACAATTCCATTCCGAGGGCCAACCATGCCATTGTGGCATACAAGCGACGTTCAGGCCCCCATCGCATGAAACAGAGTAGAACAAGAAGTAGGAAAACTCCCGATGTGTCAACTCCTTGGTAAGCAAAATACAGTGATAGGGGTACGAAGGGAAGAATCGATGGCCATGACCACTTTTCGAGCAAGCGCTGAGAAAATCGGCGACCTAAATCAAACAGGAACCAGTGACCAGCAGGCACGAACAAAGGCATCAATCCTTCACGATATTCATACAGATGCCAAACTTCGGTGAAGAACAGTTCCATCGGTGTTGCAAAGGCCAGCACCGCCAACATCTCGATGCGCTCTAATCGTTCACCTCGAACAAAGATTGTCATGAAGATAGTCCAACAAACGATGTCAACAATATATTCGCCTTTGATGGCCCAATCTGTCCCATTCTGGTCGACCCACAAACCGATGCCGATGGTGAGGATGTAGACAAACTCGCGGCGCATGTAATGGCCATACGGTCCACGCTATCAAGCCACCCGATTGCATCAAGAGGGAAGGCGGACTCGACATGGTATGGGTTGGCTAGGCCGTACGCTGGACCGAACAGCCCACTGGCTACTGAAGTGGCGAATCATCCGTGGCCCAGCACGATGGATCGTAAACTCACGCTATGCGTGGAGCATCGTATCACGTACAGATCGAATTCGCGCTCGCAGATTACAGACACGTGTCATGACAGATACACTTCCTACACACATTTCCATCATCATGGATGGTAATCGTCGTTATGCAGCCAACACCGGATTAGCGGCAGCCCTGGGTCACCGAGCAGGCAAAGAAAAGCTCGAAGATGTCATGGATTGGGTACTCGAACTAGGAATCCAATATCTCACGGTATATGCTCTCAGTACAGAGAATATTACCAGTAGGAAACCTGAGGAATTAGAGGCCCTATTCGATCTCTATGTTGAGGGTTTAAACGATCTCTCCAAGGATGAAAGAATCCTGAAAAATAAGGTTAAGGTTCAGGTTGCTGGTCGCAAAGATTTGCTTCCAGAACGTGTGCTTGCAGCAGTCGATAATGTAGAAAAAGTGACTGCAGGGCATGACAATTTCGTGTTCACGGTTTGCTTGGCTTACGGCAGTCGTGAAGAGATTATCGAGGCGGTGCGAGGTATCGCTGCGGACCATGCAGATGGGAATATCGATTTGGACGGAATCAACGAGGCTGAAATCAGCAAGCGATTGTGGACGGGTAATATGCCCGATCCAGATTTGGTCATTCGTACATCTGGTGAAGAGCGGATTAGCAATTTCTTGTTGTGGCAATCCGCCTATGCTGAGTATTACTTCACCGATGTCTACTGGCCCTCATTCTCACAAGGTGATTTGTTTGAAGCGATTGAAGCATACCAACAACGCAAGCGTCGTTACGGGGAGTGATTACATGGAATATCGCAACCCTGCTCTAGCAGTGGATGCTGCGGTTCGTCGAGATGGCGAGGTGCTGTTGATTCAGCGAGGAAATGAGCCATGGAAAGGTGCGTGGGCTCTACCGGGCGGGTTTGTCGACTATGGTGAAGATCCACGCGATGCTGTGCTGCGAGAATTGGTAGAGGAAACTGGACTTACCGGTCAAATTGTACGCCTACTCGACGCCAAGGGAGATCCTCGACGTGACCCTCGTAAGCACATCGTCAGCATCGTCTATCTGATTGAAGCCGATGGTGAACCAGTCGGTGGTGATGATGCCGCTGATGCGAAATTCTGGCCGATTGATTTGGTACTCGATGGCGAGTTGCCAATCGCAGGTGACCATATGGACATCTTACGGGACTGGTTGTCCGAATAATTCATTGAGAACTGATTTGGTTTTGTCGATAACTGGAGTTCGTCCCGTACTCCTCATGCTTCGCATCATACCCATCCATTCGCTGGCCATCTCATTGAAGCGGCCATCGAAAAGGTCGTCTTCATTCCAATGGAAAAAATGTGGTTGATCTGAAAGATAGGTGAGAAAGCCACGCTTGGCTTTGGAAATCAACAAGGTGGGCACACCTTGCACAACTGCTTCAGCTGCGAGGGTCGTGCTACCTGTGAGAACACCATCGAACAATGTTGCCTGCACTGGTAATTCCCAGGCAGAACCATCTGTGGCTGCAGTAGATTCCTTGTTCTCGACGAAATGTACATCCATTTTCCGAATTGATTGTTCATAATTGATGATTTCGAGGGTATCATGGATTCCGTCACCAGTCAACTTACGGTTGAAGACGACCAAATCATCTTCAGAGAGGCCCAACTGTCTCTGAACTTGTCCCTTTGCACTCCCCCAGGCAGACGAATTCAGGGGCACGTAAGCCTGTGGCAGGATTCCCGGGTAGGTATGTGTGGCCTTTAGCGAGCCTTCCCACGACTCAGGTAGAAGGGTGTGTGTTGCCTTGGCCAATTTATGTGCAGTCGTGTTGACTTCTGTATCGGTTAGATACCA
>JAPKEY010000064.1 GCA_028821815.1 Candidatus Poseidoniales archaeon
TAAACCATCCAATGGGTAGGGATATGAGAATCCACCAGATTGGATAAATCAGGACTGAAAGGAATAATTTCATTGTCCCCATAATCGACTTATTCGATTCATTCTTCGCAAGTTTATTGGTAACCAGCCGTGTGAACATATAGGGTGGAATTGACCCGATTACCGCCCCCCAGGATACGACGCCGAGCATCCATGAAATAGACCATATCCAGTATGCTGTATTCTTGAAAAGTACGAATTTTGATATGCGTTCTTCGCGATTGGT
Organism: Candidatus Poseidoniales archaeon; assembly: GCA_028821815.1. Classification (GTDB taxonomy): domain Archaea; phylum Thermoplasmatota; class Poseidoniia; order Poseidoniales; family Thalassarchaeaceae; genus MGIIb-P. The sequence goes on from JAPKEY010000064.1 coordinate 266, forward strand.
AATTTCCCATGAGCGGAAACCCAGCTTGTTCATGTCTTCGTGATGTTCCCTAAACTTGGACTCTATCCGTTGGGTTTGCTCAGCATCATGCACCGATTGATATTGCCACGCGGCCCTCACCCTTCGTGAACCCAACAGCGCTTGGTCGTAAGGCAAGGGACCCTTTGGCGCCTTATTTGCTGAGGCGCGATGGACATGAATCATTCTTCGTGCACGCCATACCAATTCGCGATCCTCCCATGACTCCTGTGCCTGATTACAGCGATTCATTTCCATTTTCAATAGTTCAGTAATTACTCCACACCAAGCTCTGTCGTGCGCTTGTTCACCAAATTCTTCAATCTCTTCTACGGTCGGTTGTGGTGCACCCTCTTCGCCCGGTAACGAAGGAATTGGTAACGGTTGATTGACCTGAAGACTAACACGTTCTCTGAATCGATGTTGATCACTATAATGCAACCCTAGGGGAACGACATGTGGTTGTGGCTTGCCTTCTTCGCGGGCTTTCTTGATGGCATGCAGAAGAATGCGTGCTGCACCGGTTCGAAGGCGGACCGGGTGAGATTCCAGGTGTGTGACGCCCTCGGGGAAAATGGCAACACGGCCGCCTGTCGCAACTGCATCCCCCAAACTTTCGATGAGATTAGAATTCTTGACTGAACGTTGGTTGCCCACGTTGTCCGTGGAAGTAGTATCTTGTACTCTGTGTACTGGTTTTGCACCTGCTGTTCGGATAATCCGTCCAAGAATTGGTGTCTTGAATAGTGTGTGTTTGGCCGCAAAGGTGAGGCTGCCAGGTAGTGCAGCCATCATCAACATCGGATCAATCATTCCACCTGGATGCCATGTGGTGAACAGAATCCCACCTTCATTGGGCAGGGTGTCTATGTCGACAAGAGAAATTTCTCGGAACCAAGTTTCCATGAGGGCACGATTAATTCGACGTATTCGTTTGTATCCCTTGGTGACTGGGAAATCCTCTGGATCTTCGCCCCAGTCCATATTCCCTCCAAGCAGGTTGAGGTTTTGGTTCAATCCCCGGACACAGGATGGTCTATGTTTGGACTAAAGATGGTTTAGAGCCTGTTCAATGTCTTCCCAGAGATCTTCTACATCTTCGATACCGAGGCTGACTCGAACGAATCCTGGAACTACGCCAGCAGCGTGACGCACATCTTCTGGAATGAACATATGACTGGAATTGTATGGGCACTCAATCAAGCTCTCTACACCACCCAAACTTGTCGCTTCGAAAATAAGTTTTAGACCACGCATAAATCGCAATGCGGCATCGTCCCCACCCTCGACAACGAAGGCTAGCATGCCTGTTCCTTTGGGCATGGTTCGTTGGGCAACATCGTAATCAGGGTGGCTAGGCAAAGATGTGTGGATGACGCTGGAAATTTTCCCGTGTGTCCCCAAACGCTTGGCAATTTCTGCCGCATTTGCACAATGAATTGGCATTCTCGCACTCAATGTTCGCATGCCTCGTTCAAGCAAATAGCAAGCATGAGGGTCGGGGGCACCCCCGAAGTGGACCTTCTTTGGGAAAAGTTCCGCGATGAGGTCCTTGCGTCCAACAACAGCACCACCAACGATGTCTGAATGGCCGCCAAGATACTTGGTAGTCGAATGAATAACGAGGTCACAACCCATTGCGATGGGTTGGCAACCCCAAGGTGAGGTGAATGTATTGTCAATGACGAGGAGAAGGTCGTGCTTACGGGCAATTACTGCCATGGCTTCAATATCACAGACCTTCAATACTGGATTGGAAAGTGTCTCGATGTAGAGCATTTTGGTGTTTTCCTGAATTGCTGCTTCGTATGAATCTGGGTCCTGCATATCGGCCATGCTGACATCAATGCCGAATCTGGGTAATTCTGCAGTCATGAGGCCATAGGTTCCCCCGTAAACATCTGCACTGGCAACAACGTGATCACCATTGGACAATAATCCCATCATGACAGTAGAAATTGCAGCCATCCCACTGGCAAACAGTTCACCGTCTTCTGCGCCTTCCATAGCGCAAATTTTCTCAACACATGCTTCGGAATTAACACTTGATAGTCGTGAATAGATGAGTGTGTGTTGAGCGCCAGCAGCCCATCCAGCATAGCGTTCATCGGTAAGGTAGTATGTTGATGATTGGAAAATAGGTGTATTGACTGCGCCCTCGATGTGTTTGGTGCCAGCATGGACTGAGCGGGTTGCGAAGCGCTTGTCCGAATCCTCGTCGGCCATGGTACTGGTGGGTATCATTCAGCATTTCAACCAAGCGATGGGGGCATCTAGGCCGAATGGACCCAATCAGCGTATTCTGGGGTCGCTTCGGCTAACCAATGAATAATTTGTGGAATTTCATAAGGGTGATTTTCCTTCAACGAAGATAGTACTTTTTCCAATTGTGTTTTGGTTACTTTGAGTTGTAACCCCCACTCTTGAGATGATTTAATTTCGCCCTCCCATTTATACATGGATTGGAGTGGTGAATGTTGTACGCAAGCCGAACCTGATTCCAACATCAACTGGGAAAAAGCACCGACTTCGGCTTCAATCCATGAACCTGGAAGGGTTGTTTGAATGATGTATATTTCAGCGCTCATGGGAATGGGAGGTAGCCTTAGGCCATGAAATGGTCGCCCCAACGCTTGAAGACCGTGGTGGATAGGCACCCGATAGGTGCGTTGATGGATTGGGAATTGCCAATTGATTCGGGGGCGATTCCCGACGATGGTACCACTTTCGATGTCATCGTTGTTGGTGGTGGTCCGGGTGGTAGTGCTGCTGCTGCATATATGGCGATGGATGGCGCTAAAGTTCTGCTATTGGAAAAAGCCGTCTACCCTCGTGACAAAACCTGCGGTGATGCTGTTGGTGGTAAGTCACTGAAGCATGTCGAAGAATTGGGTGTCAAAGCGGTATTGGAAAACACGCATCATTTCAGGGTCGATGGGATCATCTTTGGGGCCCCTAACGGCAAAGAAGTTCGGATTTCCCTACCTGAAGATGAAGTTGAAAATCGGGAGGCGGGCTACAGCTTGCCCCGGATACAATTCGACTCTCTGCTGTTCCGGAATGCGAATGAAAAAGTGCTAGAAGCTGGTGGGGCGGTAATTCAAAAATTCACAGTCAAGGAAGTTCATATTGAAGGGGGTGCTGTGACTGGTGTTTCAGGTATTCATGAAAAAAATAGTTACCATTTTACGGCACCACTCACCATCGGTGCTGGTGGTTACAATTGTCCGGTTGCCCGGGCTGTTGTTGCCCACCACGGTGAGCCAATGGTTGACAAAGCGCACTACTGTGGTGCATATCGGGAATACTGGACGGGGGTTGAAGGATGCGAGGATTGGAAAGGTGCAATCGAAATTCATTTCATCGATGGTGTGATTCCTGGGTATTTTTGGATCTTTCCTGTCGGAAATGGTGTGGTGAATGTTGGAATTGGGATGGTCATTGCAGAAATGGACAAACAGAAGGTCAAACTTCGTGGCTTGCAAGATTGGGTCATCAATGAAGATTCGAAATTTAAAAAGAGATTTGCAAACGCAAAAATGGTCGAAAAATCTGGCAAAGGCTGGCAGCTTCCATTTGGCAGTCCACGAAAAAATGCACCGTCATTTCAGCCGCGTCGTGCGGCGATGGCGGGTGCAGTGTGTATCGGTGATGCTGCCTCGTTGGTCGATCCCTTTACAGGTGAAGGAATTGGCAATGCTCTTCTCTCAGCAAAGTTGGCCTCTGATGTGTTTGACCTCGAAAAGCACAAAGAGGGATTCACTTCAGAATCTGCTAGTGAATATCAAGATAAGTTGTGGGGTGAACTCTCTGCGGAATTAACAAACTCACACAAACTACAGCGTTTAGTCAAGAAAAAGTGGTTGATGAATTTCTTTATCGGTAAGGCCGTCAAGAAAACTGAATTGCAACTGGCCCTGACGGATATGATTGCTTCAAAGGAAGCGCAAGGCGATTTCCATTCTAAATGGTGGATGATTAAGACTCTATTATTCTGAAGTGATGGTATGGATTCAAATTTAGCTGATATTGATGCTGTGTTCCTCGATCTTGATGGAACCATGTATCTTGGTGCAGATTTAATCCCGGGTGCGTTAGAATTTCTTGCCCGTTGTGAACAACGAGGTATCGATCGTTTTTTCCTATCGAATAATAGTAGTCGGTCTGTCACACAATATGTTTCCAAATTGAATACATTGGGTATTCCTGCAACCCCTGAGGATGTACTACTTTCAACTCATGATTTACTTTCGTGGTTATCTTCAAATGCGGTCACTGAAACTTGGTTGGTGGGCACTGAAGGGATGCGGGAGATGCTTGAATCTCAAGGAGTTTCGACACAATCTCAGAATCCTCAGTTTGTGGTGTTAGGCTATGACACTGAAATTACCTATGACAAAATTGCGACTGCTTCGATTCATTTGCACAATGATGTCCCAATGGTCGCTAGTCATCCCGATATGGTGTGCCCATCTCCCGATGGTGGATTACCTGACACAGGGGCTTACATGGCTATGTTTGAGGCAACGACTGGGGTTCGGCCGGTTTGGATTTGTGGAAAACCAGAACCTGGTATGATTCTACATAAGATTGAAGCGCTTGGATTGGAACCTGCTCGGTGTGCAATGGTTGGAGATCGCCTCTACACCGATATGGCCATGGCAACACGTGCTGGGGTCAAAGGAATTCTCGTATTGTCAGGGGAAGCAACTGAAGAAGATGTTGGGGCATTATCAGAAGGTGCTGAACAAAATCCAAGCTTGATTGTTGGCTCGGTGGATGAATTATTGCGATAACGGCGTCGAAATTGGGGGTGCTAAATCGCACTCTACGATATTGAGTACGGGGGGGAGTTCAAGTGCTCGTTTGGGAACTCGCGGTGCGTGAGTGCAAATCCACCGTTATCCGGCGCACCCTCATGTAATGTGGATGCGCTACCATTGGTGGAAGATTGGCCACTGTTACCCAATCATCAAGTCCACATGGATCGGTTGGCGAAATTTGGTGTTATTGAACTCGAAGATGTTCTGGATGCAATGCGTCAATGCCCTCGTGGTGTTCACGCTCTACCGTTTCCCCTGGATGATGAAGTGAATAATCTTGAAGCTTCCAGTTTGAGGATGCCTTGGTGGATTGGAGTGGATATGCACCATTCATTGTTACCGGGTTTGTTTGAAACTTGTCAAATCATGCAACTTCTCCAGGTTAAAAAAGGCAATAGTGTTCTCTTATTGGGCCCGCGTGGTAATTGGTGGACTGAGTTACTGATGTATATCGGTGCAGAACGAATTGTTGTTCTTGAATCAGATGAGGTCAGGCGAGATGTGTTGCAGGAACGGTGGGATGATTTGCGACTCGATATTGTCGCCAAGGCATTTGGTTGTGAAATTGAGTTGATTGGTCCCCACCAATTGGATGTGTGTACACCCGATGGGGGATTTGATCGGGTTCTATCTACAGGCATGTTCCCATCCCTTCCCCTCAGCATCATGGTGCGTGTTCAAGAAGAAGGATATGCTGTTCTGCCGATTGAAAATGATGGGCGTAGTATGCTACAACTCATTCAGCATCATGGAAAAGGTGAGTTGATGGCTCAATGGGTTGCCTGTTGGGATGTTGACCCTTGGCCGGAAGAGGTGTTGGCTGCTTTCGAAATGGGAGCGGATGTTGAACCGTGGGATGTTATCGATGTAAATCGCTTGTCAAACGAACAAGCATGGTGTATGGCCAATTCACAACCTACCCGTGACCGGTTTGGCCCGGCACGAATGCTGGATATGGTAGAACGTGTATGGTACTCGATTGATCCAGTTCACTCAGATGTACCCGAAGGGGAATCGGGTGGATTTAGAGAGCTCATCGCAGATGATTTGTTCCGGATGGGTCATGTTCTCTTGCAAATGGGGATATTTGAACTCGCATCGGAACATCAGGGTGAAGCGTTTCGCTTAGCACCCACTGCTGAATCGGCCACCTTCCTTGGTTGGGCACTTTCAGAAACTGATGATTCGTGGGGTGCGCTTGGTTGGTGTCGAAAAGCAATTGAAACCGATGAACGGTTGGGCAATCCTTGGAATGATATTGGGGCCATTCTTTTGCAGATGGAGCAACCTGCGGCAGCTGTGCCATGGTTGGCCGTCGCGACCCGTTCACAGCGTTATGATGCACCGGGCCACCCTTGGTCAAATTTAGCACGGGCACACGAAGCATTGGGTAACCGGATGGCGGCTTTTGATGCGGCGAGGACGGCGCTTGAGCATTCACCTGATGATGAGAATTGTTTGAGAATCATGGATGATCTCAGTGGTTTCTTACTCTGATTCGTCCCTGTTGGGTTGGTGCGAGGGGGACTTCCATCGCGTTGAATAATTGAGAGTTCGAGTGTCGAAGATGATGAGGCTACTTTGAAGGTAATACCACACATAATCATCAATTAGATTGCGGAACTATCAAAGTACTAATCATATATGGTCAGAAATATGCGCAAAGAAGTTCTTGCTGGACTGCTCGCTATGCTAATGTTAGTAGCAATGGGTGGATATGCTATGATGAATAATGATGTGGTAAGTGATGATTCACCTAGTGAAGAGAATGAAAATAACCAGATTAGTGACGAATGGGATGTCTACTATGTAGACTCGGGAGATGATTTGCCTGCCTGTGGATCTTCTACACTAGGAAGGCTGTACTATGTGGCCTCTACTGCTGGTTTTGAGACCTGTACAAGTGCTGGTTGGGCGTTTGTTAATCTAACTGGTCCTGCGGGAGCAGATGGTGTCAATGGAACTGACGGCGTTGATGGAACTGATGGCGCTGATGGAACTAACGGTGCTGATGGTGCAAATGGAACTGATGGCGCTAATGGTATCAATGGAACTGATGGCGCTGATGGTGACAAAGGGGATGTTGGCGAAGATGGTATGGATGGAATGGACGGATCCGATGGCGACAGAGGAGATGTTGGAGAAGATGGTATGGATGGAATGGACGGAATGTCCGCTCTAGCTGTTACTACAACTGAACCTGCTGGCTCAAATTGTGCCGATGGTGGCCTCAAGATTGAAGTTGGAGTAGATGGAAATGGAAATGGCGCACTTGATTCAAATGAAGTCAGTTACACCGAATATGTTTGCAATGGCGCTGATGGGCAAAATGGACAGAATGGCGCTGATGGTGCCAACGGTAGCGCTTCGCCAAACACCATGCTGACCAGCATCTCGGCACCAACCCTCCAAGCGTGTTCCTCCGGAGGTAGAATAATCGAGCAGGGGCTCGACAATGGTGATGGCGGAGGCACATCTCAGAATGGTGTCCTAGAGCAAGGAGAAGTCGACTACACCACGACCTACTGCAGCAACTTCGTTGTCAAGCGTATCGCGGACATCTACAGCGGCAGCGGCAGCGGGTATGCGAACGATATCACGGTCATGGGCACCCGTCTCTACTTCGAGGCGGACAACGGCATCAGCGGATTCGAACTGTGGGCGCACGAGACCACAAACGGCTCGACTTGGCAGGTCGCCGACATCAGGAGCGGCGGCGGCAGCGGGTATGCGAACTACATCGCGGTCATGCGCACTCGGCTCTACTTCGAGGCGACCGACGGAAGCAGCGGAATGGAACTGTGGGCGCACGAGACGACCAACGGCTCGACTTGGCAGGTCGCCGTAATCAGGGGCACAGGGTCCACAGGGACCGTTTTATGGCAGGCGAACGATATCACGGTCATGGGCACTCGGCTCTACTTCGAGGCGAA
>JAPKEY010000065.1 GCA_028821815.1 Candidatus Poseidoniales archaeon
ATGAGGAGCATGAGAATTCCACCAGTAGCTGCGTTTGAACCTGCAGCCTGGACAGTTGCAGCTGTTGGTTCGTAGTAAATGCTAGAGAGACTAGCGATTGCATCTGGTTCATGAGCCATCCAGAGTCCAATGAAAGTGAAAGCAGCACCGATGCTGGTCCACAACATACCGTGCATCATCCATGCAACTGTTCCAGAGCCTTTACGGCCTTCAAAGATGTCTCCACCAGGCCCCAATGCCTTCTCCATGAAGAAGTCAGTCATGTCTCTAATGAGTTCTTGGAAAATGGGTACTCCTCGGTTCACAAGGGCCCATATTAACAAGAAACTGACCCATAGCGTGATGATATCGACGATTAACATACATCACACCTCCTAATCCTCTAGGGCCTCACCCATGACGGTCGCAACCATCATTCCAAAACCAATCATGATTCCAATCAAGAATATCCAGATTCCGCTATTGGCCAATCCACCGAAAAGTGAGATGACGTCGCCAAGTGCTGGAATTTCTGAACCGGGGAACAAAACGCCGTGAAGAATGAGTAAAGCGAATGCTGCGACAATGCTGACGACCAACATGACTCTTGCCATTGGTGGTTCATCGTCGCCAAGCGTGACATCAGGTAAATTTGAATTGAAAGCCATTTCTAAACACTCACCAAGGTTTGCCCTTTGGGCAACCCGGCCACCAGCAGGGCGCTCATAAGCGTTCGGCGAATCTATGGACCCCCATAGGGGGTCCGAGTCTCAAGGTGAGAGGAGCGCCTCAACAGGAAGAAGTCGACGATCAAGTCCGCTTCCAAGGGGTATAGGGAGTGATGTATCTAGCGTGATTTCTGCCGACCACCGGTTCTCACAATCGCAGGTCAAACCCTCAAACTCTAGCAATGATCCTGAAACCGAATAGCGTTCAATGGCTGCGGCAACTTCTTTGTCACAGAGACCGCAATTGTGTGCACCTCGTATCGAGCCGGCCGCTGTTGGGTGAACAATGAGGCGAGTGATTGCATCACTGCCCTCTGGTTGAATGTCAGAATGCACATTGCGAATCATTTGTACCAACGACCACAACCAAGGTGGTCGATATTCTCGATGTCGAAAAATTCGATCGACAATAGTTCGCCTCTGGATGTTCATCGGATTCACACTAATTTCATCACTATCTGCAGCGATTTCTTGAATCCATTTTGTCGTATGGTGGAGGGCATCTCCTTCCGACATAAATGGGGGCTTGAAAAGCAAGTAAGATTTGGCTCTCAAACCGTGTGATTGCAAGGTGTTAACTGCCTTCTTCCAAGTCTTGATTCTGAACCCTTTGTTGCAATGGAATTTCAGGACCTCATCATCATGAGCTTCTAGTCCGATGGCGACTGTGCATCCTGGGTGTTTCTCAGCGACCCAAGCGATCTTCTCTTCGTGGCATAGATGAGCTTGAGCTTCGACAATCAGATGTTTGCCCATTGCGGCAGTTTCCGTGAGGACTGTTTCCTGCCAATCCACTGGATTCTCTTCATCCTCGAAGAATGTCCCTGAGGTGTAGACTTTGATCATGTCACAGCCCTCAAAATCGTTGAGTTCGTTCTTAGCAGCCAACCATTGGGCGTGCAGATTGAGACTGGTTACATCATCGCGTACATCATTGAAATATCCACAGAATGTACAACCTGATTTCCACCACCATTGGCATCCCCGTGTGCGGAGAATGACTGTCGCCGCTGTGCAAGGTGTACCATCTGGTAGGCGCTCAGGTGTCGTGTAAACGGTCGCAGGTTCGTCAGCATTCCATGATTCACGAATACGGATGGATTCAATTGCGTTCTCGGGTGCTTTGACCAGATGATGTAGCTTAACCGCCTTCCCCGGAAGAGCGAGTAAACCGGCGGTCACCTCTTCGGCCATGCCCCTGTGGGGCATCGTTCCCGTTTTCAATCCGTCGTCACTGGACATGTACTGAATCTGTACCTGAAAGTTGGTTTCCACGATAGGTGATGTACAAATTCACAAGATATTCTGATAATTCCACGATGTAGACAAATTAGTGTTGTAACACTTTTTCTCATGGTGTTGATAGAAAACTGAAGGGATATGAAACCTATCACAATTGTCCGGGTGTGCCGTTATAGGCTGAAAGGGCTTCGCGCAATACATGCAAGCACTCAAGCAGAAATTACCATCACCTTACGTTGATGGATTATCTGAGGATGATCGGAAGGCTTGGAGTGGTTGGTATTTCTTCGACTGGGCCAACCAAGCCTACGCTCTTACAGTGATGACTGTCATTGCTCCGGCGTTAATGTCTAATTTGTACAATAAGGCCACAGGAACTCAAACTGGTGACTCGTTTTATGCATTTGTACTCACAATATCGATGATATTTGTCGTCTTGACCGCACCGGCATTAGGTGTGATTGCAGATCGTATGCCAATCAAAAAGAAGTTGCTCAAATGGTACACTGTTGCGGGTATTGTATTCACTGCACTGATGGGGGCCGCACCCTACTTTGGCTCTGATGGTTACATTGTTCTCGCTGTAATGTTCACCATCGGCACAATCGGATTCACAGGTGGTAACGTCATCTATTACTCGTTCATGCCTTACTTGGGCGAGAGAGAGGATCAGGACAAAGTCTCAACTTGGGGATACATGTATGGATTCATGGGTGGTTCAATATTGCTCATTTTCCACCTAATCATTTTGTTGGGTGGTGATTTTGGAATTCATAATTGGGATACAAACTTCACAATCGCTGTCATTTTTGTCACATCTTCATTATGGTGGTGGGGCTTTGGAGCATTAATATTCAAATGGACACCTGAACCTGAAATTTCCTCTGATTTGGAATGGGAAAGCCTGGGGAAAAATAACCGTTTGCGGGTAATAGGTGCTTTGAAGATCGCCTATGGACAAGTTGCACAAACAGCAATGGAAATTCGGAAATTCAAGGTACTTGCATTCTTCTTAGTTGCATATCTATTGTTCTATGATGGAGTGAACACAATTGCCAGTATGGCTAGTGCGTTTGGAGACTCCGTATTACGACTGGATCAGAAAATGAATATCATGCTCTTACTGACTGTCAACATTGTTGCGATTCCAATGACATTTGTTTTCGGTAAACTTGCAGAAAAGAAAGGTACGAAATTTGCATTGATGTTGGCATTGCTCATCTACTGTGCAGTAGCGGTTACTGCGGCAGGTTTTGCCCCATTGGAATTAGATTCAGAAACCGATGCCAATGCGGATGGCGTACCTGATGATGCGGAATTGACCGAGATGGGCGACTCAACACGTTATGACTTTGTATTCACCTGGAATGAAAATCCAGATGAAAATAATCTGACAAATGATAGTGCTTATGTCATGTCGACATTGTACGGTATTTCTTATGAAGATTGGATTAGTGATACATCTGAAGGTGATGCTGCCTTCCGTGATGCTTTCCAAGAGTACTTCCCAAAAACTGATTATACTCTGGAAGATTCCGGAAAAAGTACATTCGGGTCAGGTATTATGGTTTGTTTGTTCATCTTAGTAATGGTCGCTTTATTAGGCGGTGGGCTCATGTGGTTACAAGAGAAAAACATGGGTTGGATGGGAGTGTTTGCTGCATTCCTTCTCGTCGGTGTTGGAATCTTTGGAGCTTCATTCCTCGCCGGTCAAGCTACTGAAGATGAGAAAAGTATCAAAACGATTTCTGAAGCGGATGCGGTTGCACTAGTCGCTGCTTTCGATGAGACTGAAGATCATCGATTCTCAATCATTATTGTCGGGGGAAATGATAGCATTGCAGGCTCTTCTGAAGTGGGTGACATTCATCCAACCGTTGTCGACCGAGGGGGACCTGTCGATTGGTGGGCTTCTACAATGCGAGACCTAGTATGGGCACCACTCGGTCTGAGTGTTTCGAAGCAATGGATTATTCTCGGATTGTTCATTGGTTGTGCCATGGGTTCAGCTGGTGCACAAGCCCGTTCGATGTTCTCTCAATTAACTCCAAAAACTCGAACTTCTGAATTCTTCGGATTCTTCGGGTTCCTTGGTAAATCTGCTGCAATGATTGGTACATTCCTCTACGGAATTGCCAGCACGGCTTTCGATAGTCGGGTCGCATTGTTGTCGATTACAATTGTCATTCTAGTGGGAACCTATCTCACCAGTAAGGTCGACATTGAGGAAGGCATTCGTGTAGCACAAGAGGAAGATGCACGAAACGAAGCGCAAGCCATGGAGTCGTGATTTGATGACAAAGCCGATGAAACACTTCGGTATCATCCAGATGACGCTATCAATTCTCGTCATGCCATGTGGTTTCCTCGTGTGGGGCATGGCTGCCATCCCTGGAATTTGGATGTTCCAAGAGGCTGGAACATTAGATGAGGGGGGGCTCCGCTTGGTTGCACAAGGTGCAGCGGTCGGAATGGGATTGCTGTTCTGGTGCCTACTCGATCTGCTCATCATTGGAATTTTCGGGATGATCTTGCGACCACGAATAGAATCTGCACAGGCCCCTACACAAAGTTGGCTAACCGTTCGCTGGGGCTTCATGTCACTGTTTCACCGACTGGCGCTTCCATCATTGAAATGGATGGTTCCCTCATTCATTGGTGACATATACTTCCGCATGATGGGCGCAAAAATTGGGAAAGGAGCACACCTAAACTCACCAGCCATCAATGATGCTTACATGGTTGAAATAGGAGAGAAAACTGTGATTGGAGGAGATGCGGTCATCAATGGGCATCTCTTTGAGAATAATGGAATCCACATGGCCAAGGTGAAAATTGGTTCACGTTGTCTTATCGGTACACAAGCTCAAGTCAATCCAGGATGCATCATTGGAGATGGTGCTGTCATCGCCTCAAAGGCAGTATTGCCCAAGCATACCGAAGTGCCTGCGGGCGAGGTGTGGGGTGGGATTCCAGCAAAGTGTATCCGTCGTGCAGATGGATCTAAACCGGAGTAAACAGAATACTTGACCCCGCTTGAACAAACTCTCCCTTGGGATACTCTGCTTGTTCAGCATTGACACCAATGACATTTGGAGAAAATAGGTCCGAAGGTACACGCACATCAACACGACTTCCGAGGCGTATCATTCCGTAACGCTGGCCACGACGCATTTCGTCTCCTTCACCCGACCATGGGGCGATGGTTCGAGCGAGCAGCCCGCTGATTTGTGTTGATTCAACATGAAGGCCATCGGCTCGTACGAATACTGTCCGAACCCGTTCATTCCATGCTGATTCTTTTCGGTATGCAGGCACAAATGGACCTCGAAGCAAACCTTTCCCAGTTCGATGTTCCATGCGAATGATGGTTCCAGCAATCGGAGCACGGTTCACATGAACATCCAATGGCGACATGAAGATGGCGGCCCTCCATGCATCTGTTTCTGATTCTTCACCCAAAGGTACTGCTTCCCACCTCTGTTCATTTGGAAAATTCAGTGGACCTTCACAAGGGGTTTCATGCCAATCGCCCGTGAGGTCATCATGGATTGAAGATTCATCCTTAGCAGGACGGCGTCCTGTTGCTCTTTCTCGCACTACAAACATGATGTGACCGTCTGCTGGAGATACAATGATGCCCTCGTCTTTGGGAATTGGACGATCTGGGTCACGATAGAAATTGGCGATGATGGCTGTGAGCATGAAACAAAGTATGCCGAAAACATGAGCCAATCCATTCAAATCATCGACTATGAGCGCGATGGCCTCGATTGCCAAACCCATCAATAACCAAGTTACAGTTGGTGTGGTTCCACCACGGGCGAAAATGCCCATTCGGTTCACTCCTCTTCATTAGAGCGATTGAGTACACCATCATCTTCGAGGTCGTCTGCTATACCCTTGACCATATCGGCTGCATCCCCGTCATCGGCATTGAGAATCTCATCGAGCCGGTCTTTGAGAGCACGCTGCATATGTGAAGACTTGCGTTCAGCTTCGACCGCGTTCTCAATCATATCATAACGTACCTTGATTGCCCGGTTCAAGTCCTCGAAGATTTGCATATGACTGACATACCAATCGTCACGTGCCTTCATTTCAGCCACAGCGAGACGGAGGTCACCATCCAGTTCCTCTGCAATTTCAAATACGCGGGAAAGTCGATCCTTCTCACGAGTATACTTCTCTTCCATCTTCTCAAGTTCAGGCTCTAAGTGCAAGACGCGTTGGGTTGCCTTTGCATGATCAAGTTCGAGATCACGGACGCGATTGTCCTTCTCTGAGAGGAGTTGTTCAAGCCCTTCGCGATCAATTTCCTTGTCGATTACTTCCTTCTCAAGAACGTCAATCTCAGCCTTCAGACCAACGATTTCTTTCTCTTGCTGCTCATAGGCATCATAGAGTTTAACGAGGCGCTCTGTTTCGTTCTCAAGCTTGTCTTCCAACTGTCGCAGGCGCACCTCGGGGGTGAGCGTTCCGGATTCGCTATCATCGTCGGACATCGTATCCCTCGACACATGGCACCGCTCACCCTGTCTTATAACCCGCTCCCCAAAGAGCATAGAAAGCGCGGGAACACTACGTGTTCCCAAAATGCTTCAATCAAGCATTCAGCGAAGCGATTGCTGCAGCAAGACAAGTTGTGACTGCTTTTGTCGCCGGAATATGCAATTTTTCGTCAGGTCCATGCGCATTTCCACCAGGGCCAAGACTTCCAGTCACAAGGAAATCAGCATTCGGATATTTCTCTTGCATCATGGCCAAGAATGGAATCGTACCCCCCTCAAAAAACACCTGCATGGGATTGCCAAAGGTTGCGAGACTTGCTGTATTGAGGGCATCGCGGAAGGTTGGATCCATAGGTGGCGCTGAGAAACCATTTGCAGCCGCATCTGCAGTGAATGATACGTGAGCACCATGTGGTGGATTTGCCTCAAGAACGGAAGACATTGTTGCCTCTGCAGCATCTGCATCCACACCGGGTGGGATTCTCATACTGAGTTTGAAGGCGGTATGGGTGCGCAATACATTGCCTGCATCTTTTAGCGTAGGCATTCCATCTGCACCAGTTACCGATAGTGATGGGCGCCAATTACCAGACAATACAATTTCAGCCAAACCTGGTGTTTGAGGTTCAACACCTTCCAACGCTGGAAGGTCGGTCCAAACTTTTTCACCAAGAACGTCTGCAATTCCCTGAGCTTCGACACGTAATTTGTCCGAGATGTTTACACTAAGGTCAGGCAGTAATATCTGCCCAGTCGATTCATCTTCGATTCTACTAATAATCGAGCGTGCAATTCGGAAGGATGATGGGATAATACCGCCCGCCATTCCAGAGTGAACTCCCTCTTGGCTGACACCCACTTTGAGGGTCCCTCCAACCAGTCCACGTAGGCTCGTTGTAACCCAAAGTCGTTCATAATCACCAGCACCAGAATCCATGACGACCACAAGGTCGGGTGTACCTAAAGTGGCAGATAATTCGTCTAAATATGCGGGGAGATCAAACGAACCTGATTCTTCACAGGTTTCGATAAGGAATGTGGCCTTGGGGTGAGCGATTTCATGCTGTTGTAAGGCCAATATTGAGAGGACACTGAGATAGCCACCATAGCCATCATCAACACTGCCACGGCCGAAGAGCCAAGGATCTTCTCGGACAGGAATCCAGGGACCTTTACCCTCTGACCAACCAGTGAATGGTGGTTGCTTGTCGAGATGGCTGTAGAATAGAACTTCACCATCTCCTGTGCCTTCGATTGTGATAGTAAGAACTGGTGTTCTTCCTTCAAGGCGATGGACATTGCAGGACATCCCTTTCATTGGCAATGAATTCAACCAAGCAAGAAACAAATCAATTGTATCATCGAGGTATCCATTTGCGGCCCAATCATCATCAAAGGCTGGAGAAAGTGCTGGAATTTCAATGAAATTAGAAAGACTTGGCAATGCGTGAGATTCCCATTGTTCGTCAACCCAAGTATGAATCGCTTCGAGATCTAAGTTCGCCATGGCTTTCCGAAGCCTGTTTGATGCAAAAGGACTGCTCTTACTCCAACTCGTTTGCTG
>JAPKEY010000255.1 GCA_028821815.1 Candidatus Poseidoniales archaeon
CGTGAATACGTCTTCACCTACGTCACCGAGTATTCAACTCCGGTCACAGGCCTTGACTCACAAGAAGATCAAGAGGTCAATGTTGGTAACCACGATTTCGCACAGGGAATTTACAGAATTGATGCAATGACACATTATGACAACCAAACAACGGGTACTGCTTGGTATAATCACAAGGAAGTGAACCTTGCAAACAATGTCAGTCGGCTCATCTTCGAGGTTGCGAGTGTCGATGTGCAATTGCTGCGTCCAGATGTTCTCGATTGTGTTGAAGACAATACCTTGGGTTGTGTTTACCCAATAGATCAGGTTGAAGATCATGCCTTCACAATGGATCTTGTGAATGGTGTTCTTGAGGGAGACTATAACATCAAACTAATGGTTACCGACATGTCATCAGGCTCTGTCATTTACGACGAGTCTAGCGCTGAGAGTCCAATGACACTGTCACCACACCAGCGTTCTTCAGCGACATGGGCTGCAGTCGCTCCAGCCAGCGGTTGGACCGATGGTGGCAACTACAATTTCAGCTTCTATGCTGAATTAGCTGCTGACAGTTCGACTTCGGGCAATGCATGGGATTTCATCATCTCCATGGCTGAAAACATCGATGTGGCCATCCTTTCGAACCCAACTGACCAGAACCGCCTTTCGCGTGTCAAGGCCGACTTGGATGCGATGGGAATGACCTACACGCAATTCTACGTCGAAGATTGGGATAGATATGTTACTAGTACTTGGATGAATCATTACGACAAGATTCTGCTACCATGGCAAACTACGGTCAATGTCGAGGCAGGGAACTACTACACTGAGCTGAATGCAGAGGGTGGTAGTGATGGATTGAGCCCAATGGCGGTCATCAAGAACCGCATGCAGGCGGGCGCAACTCTCGAGATGCACCTAGGTCCATACAGTAACATTTTCCAAGACCCGCTGAGCAACCTACCCTACGACATCAACGTCGCAAATCGTAATGTGGAAGGCAACTTTGTCACCCATTCCGATACCACTGTAGTAGATTGGCATCACCCGTTGCTCTCCGCTGTGAACCCTGTGGCGTTCATTTCGTTCAACGGTGGACACCACGTCGCTGAATCAACTCTGATTACCACGCAGACGGGTACACTCAACATCCCACAGGTTTGTGGTGGTTCAATCGCTGCACCGATCGGTACATTCCATAGTCTGATCAACGATGCATCGGATTCAACAGCATCACTTTTGGCAACCTGTTCCATTGGACAAGGTGGACTAATTGTCACGACCATAGATGTTGAGAATCCAAGTGTATCGGATGAATACGGCACCACTGGTAAACCTCTATTGTCCAACCTATTAGCACACCAAGTAACGCCATATCCGTTGGACTTCGGTCCAGCCAGTGATGGATTTGACTTGGTCATTAATGGGGATGTCATGGCTTGGAATAGCCTACAGAACCATTATGACACACTCTACATGAAGAGCGATGCGGATCTTGAGTTCTCATTCACTTCAGATTTGGCAGGACTTGACGCTGATTGGGAACTCCGCCCTGCAGCAGGTACAACCGCAACCAATTGGGATGGAAACCCACTCCAAGATGGAGAGAGTGACCATCGTGCGGATGACAGCCACAT
>JAPKEY010000066.1 GCA_028821815.1 Candidatus Poseidoniales archaeon
TAATGAGATAGTACACCCGTTTCAAAGGGCATTTGATTTTGCCCTACACTCAAATCAGCTTCAGAATCAACAGCATTTCCAGGGGGTAGATTAAACATTTTCACACCTCAAGTAGATCTTCGATAACAGGCCTTAACGTCCGAGCCGCGTGACTCAATCGGCCAACGGGCAACACATCACTTGCAAGCCAAAGACTGGAACCGCCTCGGATAGCGGTTGCTACCGTCGTAGCCTCACCCTCAAACCACATCTCTTCGATACGGCCCATTTTGAGAGTTGTAGCCATTTTCATGGCTTGGTGAAAAAGAGTGATGTTTCCTTTTCCTCCGCCACCCACAATATCCCCTTCACCAGTCAATAAGCAAGCCTCGACATTATCGAGATTTGTAAGCAAACGAGTCAACATGGGCGTCCTCAAAAACCATCGAGGTCGAATTCGACTTCAAGAACTTGCCCCATACCGGCCCCTAGGGGGGCCGTTTGGAGGGTAAAATTGATTCGCCAACTGAAAAATGGTGATATTGGGGCTATTTACCCGTTTTTATGCCGGTAATTGGTTTGAAAAAATGACCGTAACGGGTGCGAATCATTACCCTGAAGATTTCAATTGAAAGTTTTAAAATTCAATTGAATAATTCAGTTATTTAACAGGGTCGATTTGAAGGGATAAACCCCTTCCCCGTCTTGTGTCAGTATCTCTGAACGTGCAGTCTTGCAGTCGATGTAGCCATCCTGCTGTTCTTCATCAGATCTACAGTGGCCAACATCTTTGCCAATTGCATTTGGCCAAATCGATTCGAAAACGTGTTTCAAAGACCTTGAGAGAACAACTCAACCTCCCATCTGATGCACGTGATGAAAATGGAGAGGCATCAGTCATTTTAGTCTGTATTTCCGGTGGAAAGGATTCTGCAGTATTACTCGATATGCTAGTGAGAATCATCGGTTCGCGTCGAGATATTGAACTGATTTGCGGGTGCGTGGATGAAGGAATTGAGGGATATCGTTCCCCCTCAATGAAATGTGCGAAGGAATTAGCTGATTCTCACAATTTACGCTTTGAAACAATCGCCTATCCAGATTTGGGATATGAGCGGATGGATGCTGTGGTCAAATCGATGCCGTTGATGGCTGGAAATCACAAAGAAGCCAGAGGCATGAAACCTTGTTCGTATTGTGGTGTGTTTAGGCGGCAGGGTCTCAATGCACTGGCCGAACGCGTTGGGGCAAGATGGATGGCACTTGGTCACAATCTAGACGATACTGCACAATCTGTCCTCATGAACTTGGGCAAAGGGGAAATGGAGAGAATCATTCGCTTGGCCCCTCACACATCTATGCCATTGGATGGGCTTGCCCCCCGTATTGTACCACTTCGATGGATTCCTGAACGTGAAATTCACGCCTATGCGATTGGTGCGGAGTTGCCCATTCACCACGATGATTGCCCTCATGCACCGGGCGCACTTCGACAAAAACACAGAGCCTATATCGCCGAGATGGAGGCTGCCAATCCAGGAACCATGCACGGCCTAGTACATTCGATGGATGCCATTCGAGATTTGTGGTTCTCTTCTGAAAATCCACCCGAATCGTGGAAATCAGGTCGAGCAACTGAATGTGAGGAGTGTGGTTCTCCATCAAGCCAATCGATTTGCCAGGCTTGCACGTTCAAGACTTGGTTATCTGAAATCTCTGGATGAGAATTTAAAGTAAATTGTCGATGAGTTCATCCATGTCCTGTGGGCGGCCACAATAGCGGCAGCGCAATTCAATGGGGTCGCCACTTACAACCGTCAAACGGTGATCCTGTGGTTCTCGTGGATTGATTGTAATGCAATTTGAGAATGTGCAACTGGCGATATTCACGAGTTCAGAGCCAATACTTACTTCGCGTTTCTCCGCAACTGAATATGAACGAATGATGGCAACACTAGCTTTGGGTGCAATGAGTGCGAGGCGGTCGAGTTCATCTTGGGTAAGTTCACGATCTTCAACTTTGATGATATCCTTACGCCCATGCTTGGAAGATGGGACATTCATCACCAGACTAATCGGTGAAGATCTATCTCCAGAAATACCCAGCATTCGTAGGACTGCAAGTGCAGCACCAGCAGGAACATGATCGATTACTGTTCCATTGTTGATTGCGGTAACGCGGCGCATTTCACCAGTTGACATCATGAATCAACTCCTGGCACGGCAACACCGAGTAGGCGACACATGAGTGCCATTCTAGCAACCACTCCGTGGAATGCTTGCTCAAAGTAACGGGCATGTCGAGTATCATCTACATCAGGAGAAATCTCATTCACTCTCGGGAGTGGATGCATAACAATCATCTCGCCTTTTGCTCCTACAAGATCGGCTGCGGTTAATTTGTAGATACCTGCAACCTTTGCATATTCATCCTCATCTGGAAAACGCTCTTTCTGAATGCGAGTCATGTAGATTATATCTGCATCCGGAACAGCTCCATAGAGGTCTTCAGTTTCGATTATATTGGCGCCTTGTTTGATCAAATCAGAGACAATTTCAGTCGGCATTGCCAATTGAGAGGGTGAGATGAATATCAAATTACAGTCAAACCTTGCCAGTGCGTGCGATAGACTGTGCACCGTTCGCCCATATCTCAAATCACCAACGAGGGCTACGGTGAGCCCATCTAGCCGGCCATGTGCTTGTCGAATGGTGAATAAATCAAGCAATGTTTGTGTTGGATGGTGTCCGGCACCGTCCCCGCCATTCATGATTGGGATGGCGCAGGCATCTGCTGCATATTGTGCAGCCCCTTGACGTGGATGTCGCAAAGATGCGATGTCGCAATAACCGTCGACCATTCGCATTGTATCGTACAAGGTCTCACCTTTGACCGCTGACGATGAATTGACATCTCCGAGGTTGACAACACCACCACCCAATCGCTTCATTGCGGCCTCAAACGACATTCGAGTTCGAGTGCTTGGCTCAAAAAACATGTTCGCCAATAACTTGCCTTCAAGGAGTGGAAGATACTCAGAACCGTGTGCTACTGGTAGCAGACGTTCTGCATCGTCGAGGAGTGAAATAATCTCTTCATTTGTCAGGTCATCCATGGTGATGAGGTCGTCGTCCATCCTACCCGCCGGAACCCTTCGGTCGCCTCCCGGACTTATTCATTGGGGTGCATAAACATGGTCGATTCCAAGGAATCGGAAGCCGAGGGCTTGAAGGGGGATTGCTAGGTCCGCGAATCGATGATTATCAGTCGGACCCCAGTTCGTGTCTCGTTCTGTGGTGGTGGAACCGATCTTCCAGCCTACTACAAAGGCAGTGAAAATGGTGGTCTTGTAACCTCAATGGCACTGGCTAAACATATCCATGTCACCGTTAACAAGCGCTTTGATGACAGTATCCGAGTCGGCTATTCTCAAACTGAAATCGTTGATGATTTCGAAGACTTGGAGCATGAATTGGTCCGAGAAGCCATGCGGTTGACCGGTGTTACCAGTGGTGTGGAAATTACGACAATTGCTGATATTCCTTCACGCGGAACTGGTCTCGGTTCATCTTCTGCATTGACTGTCGGGTTACTGAATGCCTTGCATGTCTATGCTGGTCGATGCCCAGGTGCTGGACAATTAGCCGAAGAAGCTTGCCGCATCGAAATTGACATTCTTGGACAGCCGATTGGCAGACAGGATCAATATGCAGCCGCATTTGGGGGATCTAATCAGATTGCCTTCCTCACAGATGACTCTGTGATTGTCACACCAATCCAAATCAATCCTGATGCGTTGGAATCAAATTACTTCCTCGTATACACTGGAATCACGCGGAAAGCGACTGACATTTTGGCCAAGCAGTCTGCTTCGAGTGATAAGAAGCGGTCTGAACTTGATGCTCTGCGGCAACAAGCGGTGCAGGTGCGAGAAGCCCTAGAATCAAACAATCATGCAGCTGTTGGAAAATTATTGGATGCATCGTGGAAAATCAAGCGCACTTTGGTGGATGGGATTACGGGTTCAGACCTTGATGACCTGTATGCCAGCGTTATGCAAGTGGGTGCAACCGGGGGCAAATTGTTGGGTGCTGGCGGAGGAGGTTTTTTCCTGTTCCAAGGCCCTATGGAAATCCGTTCTCAAGTCAAAAATACGCACAAAGTGATTCCTCTCATCATGGATTCTGCAGGCTCGACAATCATCTTTGATGATGGTTCACGTCTTTGAGGTGCTCAAATGCGAAAAGCGGTTCTCCTCGTCGTGATTCTACTATTATCGCCATTGTCGAGTGTAAATGCAGAGGGTGGGACCATCCACCTGTGGAGCGAACAAGCACCCGGTTCAGTTCTGCTATGGGATGATTCTGGAAATTTAACTTATG
The DNA here is from genome assembly GCA_028821815.1 of Candidatus Poseidoniales archaeon. Taxonomy (GTDB): domain Archaea; phylum Thermoplasmatota; class Poseidoniia; order Poseidoniales; family Thalassarchaeaceae; genus MGIIb-P. Next base: position 4,363 of record JAPKEY010000066.1, read on the forward strand.
TGAACCCAAATCAGCCACTTGATTTGGAACTCCCTGAAGGGAATTGGACGATGGTTCGGCTCATCGATGGTATTCCACAGGCAGTAGACCTAACTTTCAGTGGTGATACCAATGCAACCGATTTCCTAAATCAAACCATTGAATCGCCTCTTGCAATTACAGGAAGTTCCCATCTCGATATACTCGGACCCATTCAAAGATCGATGCAATTGAATGCAACATGGTCCTCATCAATTTCAATCCCAAACACACTAGGACACCCTAATTTATCCGATGCCCATCTTGGAATCAATCACCAAATTACCCATGACTTTGGGGGAAATTCCACCCTCTTGTTTGAATGGATTTCTACACAAACAGAAATTGGATGTTGCGCTTATGATAAAGTTGACATGGTCGGTGATGCAAATATCACAGCATTTGCCAATAATCAGACATGGGGTTGGTCTTCTGATGCGAATTTGACTGGTCAAAGTGATGGACGTTCTACTCGTCTTCTTTGGATTCCGATAACGGGTGGACTTTCAGATAGCACTGATTTACGGGTTACCCTTCCTAATCCACATGAAATCCGGTATTCTCCTCAAAGTGCACACATTAGTGGACTTCCTGACGATTTCGTAATTCACCGTGGAAATATATCTGTCACAGGTAATGCAACCATTGCGCTCGGTACAAATGTCGGCCCCATTGTGGGATTCCATGCGAACGATAGACAACTTCCTTGGCTTCCGTTTGGTCAACTTTCACAAATTGTTTCAGATTGCACGGACTCATCGATTGTTGAACCGGAAAATCGCTTTATTCTAAGAGATGGGAACACAACCCTACTCGATGAGCTGTCATCAAACCTTACTATCGATGCAATGTTCCTCAGTTTGTCCCCTAGCACATGGCTGAACCTCACACTGGAATGTACTGACCCACAGGGATTGATGACCAATGAATCGATGGAGATTTACATCGATGGTGTGCAACCCACTCGCACATTGCAAATGCAGTATTTGCATCCAGATGATTCCACTCCAGGTGATGTCGATTATGGCAATGGAACGATTTCAATCCCTTCAGGAGCGGTGCTTTCCGGTGCGATTCAAGCAGGAGATGATTCAGCTCCCCCTGTCGATATTGAATGGACCAGTAACAAGAGCAGCGGTTGGATTCATCTGGGGATTGGAAATCATGCATGGAATGATATTTTTGTGCAAGGACCTCACGTCAATGGTCAGCATTTGAGCATCGAAGATCGCCATCAAACAAAGCCACTTACGGTTTACAGTTTACAACTAAATCTCACCGATGTGGCGGGGAATGTTCTGACTCAACATTGGGATGTGACCGTGACGGACCGCACGAACCCAACACCACGGCCCGCTCTCAGTATCGATGGGAATTACTACGGTGATCTGAATCATCCAGTTGAAGGAGGTTCGTCCATCGAGGTCAATATGAGTGAATCATGGGATGATATCGATGCAATCGACCAACTCACCTGGACTGTGGAATTGAATAATGAGACTCTTGAAATTGGTACATCATGGGTTGATATTCAATCATTTACACTCCCTGAATTGACAGCCGGTCGGCACACCTTGGTGGTCAATGCGACCGATTCTTCAGGCAATACAGGCACTCATTCAATGATGTTCGTCGTTGAGCCACCGATTGAAGCATTGTATCGAATTACAAACGTCGTTAAAATTGGAGATGGAGGACCCGGTGACCCTGGTGCATTGGATGTTACTTTGGAGAACGATGGTCAAGGTGAATCTTATTTTCGATTGTGCTATCTAACAGATTGCACAACGGGATTGCTGGGTGTTGAAGCCAGTGTCGATGGACCTGGTGAAATGACGCATCGCATTCCTGTGACAGAATGGGCATCTGGTGAAGTCATCGTTCGAATCGAGTTTACAGATAATTCAACCACTGAACATCATAGTGGATTGCATATTAATTCAGAGATGACCCCCTTGATGTGGATTCTACTCGCCCTTCCCCCACTTGCTGGTTTGGTGGCTCTGTGGCGCCTAAAGCGCGAACCTGAAGATGAGAACTCATGACGGGGTACCTATCTTAGAGGTGGGATGCATCGCCGTAGGCGATGGAGAACCTTGAATCCCCCTCAGCGTTGATTGATGTCGAGATTGCCGAACAGAAGGCGAGGGTGACCAGTCTAGCATTGGTATGTGCTTTGGCAACCATTGCAACCGCCGCATGGTACATGTGGCCAGCACTCGATGGCGAAGCAATCCTCTTTGATCGCTTGGGTGCTGTAGGGTTACTACTTTCCGCATCCCTATTATTGCAAGATTTGGTTGAACCGGATGCTCGCGCCCGAGGGCGCTTGGGCGCAGTGAGTAGTCTTGTTTGGCCTGCTATCGCAGTTCTCGGCGTCGAGGCTTTGACCACCACGGGTACAACTCAAATTGGACACGGATTAATGTTCATCGTCGCTGGAGCGTGTTTTCTAACCTCTCGCGAATTGCTTCGAGGGAATTTGGATGCACAGAGATTTCGCGGTATCATGACTCTAGGGGGTTCAACGATTGGTGGGGCTGTCATGCTGTCATCACAATTTGAACAAGAACCGATGATTGTTGCTTCTGTGATACTGAGCTTGGGTGCTATTTCCGTCATCATGGATTTGTTTGGGGGAGATGAGGATCGTGCGGAACGTAAGCGCTTCGGTCAGGTGCTGGATGCGATTGAAAATCGAATTCTGAAACTGCAGGCTAGTGGAGTCAGTCTTGACCAAGCCTCGAGTCTTTGTCGGAACGCCTCTGATGTGGGTTACAAGAACCCGGAACTAGGATTCACAATTCTAGATGAGACTGAAGAGAACATTGAGCGTACGCTGGCTTTGGCAGAGGATATCTCTGAGATTCGCGACGTCTGTGCAGCAGCCGTAAAACAAGCCGCTGAAATCGCTTCGACAGCCAAGAAGCCGCAGCGCAGTATGGATTCGGGGGATCGAGAACGTAACCTTGGGAGTTTACGAGAAGCAGAGATGTTGTATCGACGTGCCAAGAAACTCGCACTAAATATTATTGAACATTGGAAGGCTGCTGAGGATCAGATTGTCGCATCGAGCTTGTTGATCGCAGAACTCGAAGGTAGTCAGTATCAACAATTACACGAACTTTTACTTCAGGCTAAGGAAGCCCTTGCTAAGGAAAATTGTGTCTTGGCACACGAAATTTCTGAAGCCATTCCAGATCATGTCGCCAACCTTGGGGAAGCCAGTGAAGGGGCAGAGGAAGCTTACGACGAGGCTGTGAAAATCATGGAAGAGAGTGAAGGCCTTGACCTCAAACTGTGGAACGAACGTCTGGAAAATGCCGGAAAACACCTGGAAGTGGGTGAATTCAGCCTTGCGCGTGGTGTCTCTGATGGCATTGTTCGTGAGGTTCGTAAGGAACGTGAAGCGATGGGGGATGTTCAGCGGGCACTACGGCAGAAGAAGACACTCAAGGGACGCTGGAAGGGGCGTGCCGATGTCGATGAATGGGAAGAACGGTTGGAGGATGTAATATCAGCATCCAAGCGTAAATCTTGGTCTCA
>JAPKEY010000256.1 GCA_028821815.1 Candidatus Poseidoniales archaeon
TCCGTGCTTGATGTAACCCATCAAACCAGGAGAGGCTTCGCCTGCCTCGACCTTTTCGCGCCAAATCTTGAATCCGAATTTCCAAATCGTATAAGCGATGAATAAACCGCTGAACATCAAGCCATAGCCCCAGATGTGATCCTGAACCTCTAGGAACTCTGGGAAAGCGACACCATCGGAATCAAGGCGAATCCATACGAATGTCGAGGGTAATCCAAACACAAAAATTGCAACGCCAGTTATGCCAACCGCCTTGTTGCGCTCAAAGCCGTGATCAACGAAATTTCGAACACAGAGCTCGACTGTTGAAATCATACTCGTGAGAGCAGCGAAAGTCAGAGCCAAGAAGAAGGCCCACATCATGACCCACTGTGTAAGTGAGCCTCCTGGTGCTTGAGCAAACACTTCGGGCAGTGCAAGGAAAGTGATGGCGCTTGAACCGGCAGTGACCGTGGCCAATGGATCGTCTTGCACAGCGAAAATCGCACTGAGTACTGTCAATCCTGCAATGATGGAAATACTGTTGTTCGCCAAACCCATTGTGAAGGCGTTGAGGGTGGTATCTTCGTCCTTCTTCATGTAAACAGCATAGGTGATGGCCATACCCATACCCGCTGAACAGGACCACGCAGATTGCGATAAACCATTGATCCAAGTTTCCGGTTGCATCAGAATGTCAAAATCAACGCTGAACATGAACAGGGCACCATCCATGCTACCATCTGACAAATCCATCCAAAGAGCGAGGAATAGTGCGAGGAAAAGTAATACAAACAAACTGAGCATCATGAATGTATTCGCTTTCTCAATCATCTTTGCACCACCCAAAATTGCGGTTAGGGTGATGATGATAACCAGCGTTTGGAACAAAATCACCAATTCAGTTGTGTTCAGGAAATTGTTCCACACCTCCACCGAATCGATCCCAGTCGATAGTTCACCTCTAAATCCAAGTTGAAAGTAATTCATGCACCAACCAGCAACAACAGCATAGTAGAAACCAATCGCGGTTGAAATCCAAGCTGTCCACAGACCCATCCAAGCGAGTTTCTTACCACCAAAGATTCGGAAAGTTCCTACGGTACCCGTACGACTACGCTTGCCGAGGGCGAATTCAGCGATGACAAGGGGAATGGACCAGACGAACAAGAAGAACAGCCAGGGAATCAGGAATGTACCTCCACCGTTGGCACCGACCATCCGGGGAAATCTCCAGATGTTACCTGTTCCAATAGCGGCGCCAATGGTTGCGAAAATCAAACCCCATCGGGAGGAAAACTCGTCACTTTGCCCCATGATTTGCACCTCAGTCTAGAGCGCCAACAATCGATTTCTCATTTGCTTCTGATTCGTTCATCTTCTTGATGGCCAGCCCAAGGCTGCCCCAGACGGTCCCTGCAACGATACAGAATAACAAGAATGCAAGAACGCTGTTGCCAAACGGTGCTCGATAAGCGACGGCAATTTCTTCATAGCCGCCCTCAGGTTTTGGATAAGAGAATGGGAAGGTTCCATCACGTGTACCAATCATAGACTTGTAGTGGAGTTTTCCACTGAAATCCTCAGGAACGGGGAGATTTGCTACAATGAGGATACCGGTGTCA
>JAPKEY010000067.1 GCA_028821815.1 Candidatus Poseidoniales archaeon
CAAACCGCGTCATAACCGGCTACGTGCTTCCCTTCAAGACCAGGATGTTCACTATCTACACCCGTGTCTGTAAGAGCGATGTTGACGCCAGCCCCAGAAACACCCAATTGCCAAGCACTCTCGGGATATTCCGTGGAATTTCGTGCTTTGACCGCCAATGTTTGAATATCCCCATAGAAAACTACGCTGCCGTATCTTTCGACCATTACAACGCCATCGATTTGAGATAACTGCGTGACATTGAGTGCATCGACTGCCCCAATGAGAATCGCATCAACTGCAGGAATGACCATCTTGGAGGTGTAACCCAACTCTGACAACCGCTTCTCGTCTTCAATGGTTGGAGTGTGATCGTATGAGAGGCCCACCCAAACAGTTCCGATTTCAGTTTGTAGACTATCATGAATCCCATTTCGATCTTGGTCCATGCTTGTCCAAGTCCACCAAGGTCCCGTATTCCAAACCAAGGGCTGATGTGCTGGAATTTCGGTTGTCCAATCAGAGTGAATCAGTTGAGCGCCGTCAAGAGTTTCAAACCCATCATCAACGGGTGGAGCGATGGTGCCAATCATCGGCAGGGTCAGCAACAACGCGAGTAGAATTGCAAATGGTTCACGCGTGCGTCCCATACGCGCGCGTGCGCGGGCACACATCATCAAACCAACGCTTCAGCGTGCTGAATGGTGGGGGCAGAGGGATTCGAACCCCCCTCCACCGGTCTGGAGCCGGTAGTACTACCAGGCTATACTATACCCCCAAGAGTAAACAACGGCCGACGGCAACGATATTTCAACCGAGCGGTGATGCGATGCGCATCTCACTGCTTGTTCTGCTTGCGGGCAGCTCGGCGGCGACGAAGTTTCTTGCGACGCCACTTCCATCGCTGATTGCCGGCCTTCTTCCAGGCACGACTTCCCCGCTTCATCAATCCGGCCGACCTACTCCCCGTATATGAGGAAATCGGGTCACTACGAAGATGATGAGTGGGCGATACAGGATTCGAACCCGTGTTCTCGGATTAGAAATCCAAGGTGATATCCAAGCTACACTAATCGCCCGTAACCTAGCGCGGTCGCTGGCCCTTCATGAAGTTCACTTGAATGGACGGGCACACTTCGGGCATCGAGATGGGGCTTTGACCGTGGTTCGACCCCAAACAAATTCGCAATGGCCACATGTCCAATCTTTGACCTCTTGTTGGTTCAAGGCTTGGTTTCGAATGTCTTGCAGTAGTGGACTTTCAGACAATTTAGGACTGGGTGCAATCACGTTGACCAAGTCTGAGTGGCGCTCATCATGTTCAGTCATTCCTGCCGCATGTAGCAATTCGTGGGCCAATGTATGTGAAAATAGCAGATCATCCTCGGCAAGAATCGGGTGAAGTCCGATGGTCACAGGACCCGGGGGGAGATGTTGTCGCTTTCGGGCTTCAATCTCGTGTGGTCGCATCTCAAAGCAAGTATTTCCAAGTCGGTCGGCTTCCATTTCAAGCCATTCCACGCGCACGCGCGCGAGGTGAGAAAGGAAAGGGGCCTCGTCTGCAGAGACGATTGTCGAAATTGTTTCAAGCATTCCTTCAGGGATTTCTGGTGCAGTGTCCGGCACAGTTCTGGCGGTGGCTGTCGCTGACACATAGCGGGTCAATTGGTCACCAAAAGCACTGCCCGCCATGCTCTTCGTGACAGGTTGGAGAGGCTTAAATGAGCGGGGCTGGTCGTCGGGGCGCAATCAAGCCTGCTTGGATGTAAATGGGCGCTTAGATCAGCTGGAAGATCGCTTGAGTGGCACTCAAGAGGCCGGGGGTTCAAATCCCCCAGCGTCCACTTCAGAATTTCGACTAGGATGCCATGTGGCCGCATAGATGATGAAGGAGGTGGTCCGGCCAATGGACATGAGTCCCTATTGGGTCATGATGGGAATGATTCTGGTACTCACTCCGATCATATGTTGGTTATTCTCTTTCAATCAACGCAGCACCTGTGTTCCAATGAATAAAATTTTTACGGAAATTGGTGACAAGCGATATTACATCCATATTTTCGGGTATCTGGCCATATTTATTTGGAAAAAAGTGACAGATGGGCTCAATGAACCCATCAAAACAACCACTGGTCACTATACTGACTGGGTCCACGGATTTGAAGGGGAATTGGTCCTAACCATTCAGAATACATTTCAACATGCGGTGTTGACAGATTTTCTCAATTTTCACTATCTGTTCATCTACCTCTTCTTGATTTATGTCACGACAATTTACTACATCTACACGGGCGAGCGGGATTTAGCTGACAAGGTAACGCTCAACTATCTGCTCATCTACATGCTTGCCGTACCATATTATCTATTCTTCAATGTTGAAGTGACCAGTGCATACATCCCTGGAATGGACGCGTTATTGTATCAGGATTCATGGTATACGGCCTTCTATGCCAGCCATGATCCACTCGACAATTGTGTTCCAAGCCTGCACATTGCAATTCCATTTGGAATGTTGGCGCTAAATTGGTTGCACATGCGGGAAAATGGTATCATACTCAAGGAGTGGAAACACAGACGCTATCACCAGTTTATCTTCTGGAACACCATCCTATTTGCCTTCACGATTCTGTACCTTGGTATCCACTGGATAATCGACATCCCATTGGGTATGCTTATCGGTGGTATCGGCGCCCTTTTCATCCACCATATACAACCAAGATTGCGCAATGGATTTGGGGCTACATTCAAAGGTTTCACCCGTGCCAAAGCCGGTCGCCACGCGGTTGTTGAAGGCATCATAGTTCTACTCATGATTGGTGCTATGATGGGTAGCATGACCTATCAAGCCGAGACGTTGGACGACCGTGTATCAATGAGGCTCGGCCCAGGTGACACAAATATCGATATTATCCAAGAGATGAATTATGGAGATGAAGCAACCTTCACCTTGACAAATCTAGATGAAGATTACTCACTTGAAGTCATCATCGTTGAATTAAATGAAGTTGCACACAATATGGGTGAAGATGGTATTATCTGGACTGATTTAGAGCCGCAAGCCGTATCAATCGCTCCGGGGGAAACACATTCCTTCTTGATTAATCAGCACAAATACTGGCACTTGGCTGTCGTCCATCTCAACGATAGTGCGGAAGGGGTTGTTGAAGCCCATATCTCCGTTGATTATAGCGTTGAGGACAGGGTCACGCGATCACTCATCATGAGCATGCCTTCACTGTGGATAACCGGTTGGGTTCTGCACCGACTTGGACGATTGAAATGGGAAGGGCGTAGTTGGATCGATTCGACTCCGAGTCATGCATGGGCTGCTACAGGTGAATCTGAGTGAATTGCGAATGTACTCCTGTAACTCATATTTTTACCCGTGTGTACAATAATTATTCAAATTAATGTTCAAACGTTCAGAATGTTCGTTTTTTATTGTCAAAATGACCGCTTTGGTTTCTGAATGATTAAGAGGGGTCAACCGAACCCGTGCCCCCGTAGGGGGCGCGGTTGATGCTAGCGACTGATTTGGATAGGACAAGTGATAACATGGGAGATGGGTCCATGACAATACAATTGCCAGTGGCAGAACAAGCTCGATTGAATCGAGAACGTGCAGATGATTATCATCGATATCATATCGATACGACTGAAACTGAACATCGACAGAAATTCCCACGGCGATTCAATGTAAAAGTCGGTAAATTTGGATTGGCGAAATTACTCGTCAAGGAGTTCTTCAAGTATTTCGGACACTGGGATGTTGTTTTCAGCCGGCCTTGTACCTATGGAGTGTTCAGTGGGCCAGTCGGTGGATTCTCACCACGTCCTGATCTCTGTGTTGGGTGCTTACGATGTGAAGTTCAACATCCAGAATTTGTCACAGTTACCCACAACCCTGATTTGGCTGCATTGGGCGATTCATACCTCACTAGTAAACACATTTCGACCATTGATGAAGAAGCAAAAAAGGGATCTGTCCCCGTTCGTGGTCAAGGATATCGCGGGCGATTTGGTGGCCCTGGATTCGATCAGATGTTCACCGATATGTCTGAAATTGTACGACCCAGCCGAGATGGTATTCACGGCCGAGAACTCATCGGCACGAGTGTTGATTTGGGTTCCAAACCCATGCGCTTGAAGTTCACATCTGATGGAGGTCTTCTGGACGCACCCAAGATGATGGCCATTCAGGTACCATTCATCTATGCCCCACCACCTGATTCTGTCTCGACGGGGATTATCCCTGAAATTCTTGCTGAAACCGCAGGGATTGTGGACACGCTAGCCTTCCTCCCAGAGAGTACCGTGACCAATCAAGGATTAGCCAGCCCATATGTGGTGCCAATGATTGCACCAGGTCAAATTGGCAACATTGAAAGCCACGGTAACGGGACTCGGATGATCGAAATGACATCATGGAACCTTGAGGCTTGGAATCAAATCAAGGAGCATCCGTTATTGGTCTCGATTCAATTGCCATTTGCAGGTGATTGGATGAGTACCATGATTGAGATGGTGGACAATGGGGTGTCGATTATTCATTTTGTCTCCGACCACCATGGTGAATCTGACGAGGGTCGATTTGTCATGGACCTTTACCAAGAGGCGCATTTCGCTTTGGTTGAGAAAGGATGTCGAGATGAAGTCACCTTGATTGGGACCGGAGGTATTGCTGGTGCTGATCATCTACCCAAGTCTATCATCACCGGAATGGATGCAGTAGGACTTGACCATCCGCTCCTGATTGCCATGCAAGCACGTTTGTTGGGAGATACAAAGACACGTGGTGCTGCAGGTGTCAAATTACCAGCAACCTTCGACAAGGAATGGGCAGTGCAACGAATCCTCAATCTCTCTTGCTCCTGGCGGGACCAACTGCTTGAGATTCTCGGAGCGATGGGGGTGCGCGAAGTTCGGCGCCTCCGTGGTGAAATTGGGCGTGCCATGTGGTGCGGACACTTGGAGGCTGAAGCCTTCGGTGATATCGAAGGGTTCCCTGGAGGTGAACACTAATGGCAAAGAAAGAATGGACAAAACCAAGCCCCAAACTATTGGAAAAAACACTTCACCTCATGCACGATGGTTTCCACCAGCGCGCATTTCCCGATACTGCCTATGATTTGCCCGAAGCTCTCGGTGATGCACGTTGGACTGACGACTTGATTACCAGCGCATGGTACATGGCTGAAACTGGTGAATGCCCGGATCATCTAAACTACAAAACTGGACGGAGCGGTGGCGGTTTTGACAAACTGGAATTCAAAGAATTACCGGAGGATCAGCACTTGCCAGAAGATGCTGAAATCGATATTTCACTCGAATTAAACCGCCGTGGCGATGAACGCCACAAGCGCACCATCGACATCCCGTGGTATGGAGGTGGCATGTCATACGGCTCCGTATCGGTCAATGTCATGATGTCTCGTGCCCTCAATGCCAAGAAATGGAATACACTAATGTCGACTGGAGAAGGTGGCTACCCACCAGAACTCTACGAATGCTCAGAGCATGTCATCACGCAAGTTGCAACTGGTTACTTTGGTGTGGAGGAGAAATCGATTCAGGCTGCACCGATTATTGAATTCAAGTATGCACAGGGCGCTAAGCCTGGACTGGGGGGGCACCTGTTGGCAACAAAAGCCGGGGAAGAGGTTGCGAAAATGAGAGGCAGTGTACCGTTCGTTAGCCTGTTCAGTCCATTCCCCTTCCATTCAACCTATTCCGTAGAAGATCATATGAAGCATCTCGATTGGATCAAAACTGTCAATCCAACTGCGATGATGTCAGTCAAGGTCAGCACACCTCACGATGTGGATATGGTAGCGGTGGGTTCCTACTATGCTGGCGCCCATATCATTCATCTCGACGGGGGATTTGGAGGTACTGGTGCTGCACCTGAAATCGCCAAGAAGAATATTGCCATGCCAATAGAATTAGCGATCCCAAAGGTCCACAAATTCATGCAAATGGAAGGTATTCGAGACAATGTGACCCTCATCGCCAGTGGTGGTATTCGAACTGCGGATGATATGGCCAAAGCAATTGCATTGGGAGCCGATGGTTGTGTTCTCGGCACAAGTGACTTGGTTGCCATGGGTTGTACCCGATGTTCAAACTGTGAAGGTGGACCGAGTGGGCGCGGATGTCCATGGGGTCTGACCACTACTGATATCGAACTACAAGAATGGGTTCAGCAAGCCTGGGGTGCGGATCGTCTCGACAAATACTACACGGCATTGGCCAATCGACTGAAGCAAATATTGCGCCAACTTGGTCTATCTAACATCGGTGAATTACGTGGTCGGACTGATTTACTGCGTTACATGGCCGGAGGTGAGGCCTGATGCATGCCAATCTACCAGGTACACCAACCGAATACATCGAAGTGGTCGGACGGCCGCGAGGTGATATTCCCGCGAACCCTGAAGCGATTGTGCAAGCACGTCGAATGTTGACCAATTCACTGCCAAAGATTGAGAGGAATGAAGCAGATGCTGCTGAAGGTGGTTGTGGAGTTGTTGGACTGGCTTGTGAAATTCCAATTGCGGGTCGACATTTATTCAAATCTCTAGAACAAATGAGGAACAGGGGCAATGGAAAGGGCGGTGGTATCGCGATGGTGGGCCTAAATCCAACACAATTTGGCACCACTCAAGATGTGCTTGAGGATGCATATCTGATTGCCATTGCTTGGGTTAATGACGGGTTCCGTGAAGAGGTGGAATCAAAATACATCCATTCTGCCTTTGATGTTGTTCATACCTTCGATATACCGCAACTTGAAGATTGGGCAAGTCTCTCAGCACTCGAAGTATGCCCTCCCGCAGTGACCTGTTATTGGGTGCAACCCACTGAAGCGGGAATTGCAGAGATGTTCACAGAGAGTGGGATGAACCCTGGGGACTTTTCTGATGAAGAGGCTATCAATTCCGAATATGTATACAGAAATACACACAAACTCAATGTCGAATTCTATGCTCAAGATGGGCGCGCGGATGCCTTCGTTCTTAGCCATGGGCGTGACATGCTAATTCTGAAGATTGTTGGCTATGCTGAAGATGTCATCAAGTACTACTGTCTAGACGAATTCACGGCTCATGTTTGGATCGGTCACCATCGTTACCCTACTCGTGGCCGAGTTACACACCCTGGTGGTGCACACCCATTCGGACAAGGCATCGATGTAGCACTGGTTCACAATGGTGACTTTAGCAACTATGTCTCGGTCAAAGATTACCTTGCACAGAGGGGTATGGAACCATTGTTCTTCACCGACACAGAAGTAGCTGCACTCGGTTTTGATTTGCACCACCGTGTCTATGGCTACCCTATGGAATATCTCATTGAATCGTTGGCACCGACCAGCGAACTGGATTTCATCATGCTACCCGAAGAAAAGCAGAAAGTGTATGAAGCAATTCAGAAAACCCATATCCATGGGTCACCTGATGGACCTTGGTTCTTCATTATCGCCCAGGGTGCGGGCAAGGGCCATCACCGCTTGATTGGTATCACCGATACCAGCATGCTCCGCCCTCAGGTGTTCTCTTACCAACGTGGCGAGGTTGGAATCGCGTTCTGTGCAAGTGAGAAACAAGTAATCGATGCGGTCATGGAAAGTTTGTCTGCAGAAGACAGCCGATTCTGGCGACGATGTGATCGATATTGGAATGCTCGTGGTGGTTCTTACACCGACGGTGGCGCCTTCCTATTCGACATCCATAAGCAAGATGATGGGAGTTTCGATTTGATCATGACCGACAAGTTCGGTGGCTTGGTTGATACCCATCCAGATGGTGATTTCACAATTATGGATTCTGCGATGACCTGTGAGGTCAATTGGCCTGAAGAAGACAATGCTATGAATCGATAC
>JAPKEY010000068.1 GCA_028821815.1 Candidatus Poseidoniales archaeon
TGGTTCCAGATTCTCCATCCGGTCCAAATTCGGCACAGGCCGGACAGCAGGTGAGCATCTCTTGGCTAATCGACAATGATGGCGATGATGCATCGGGTTGGTTCTATTGGGAGATGTACATTTCAACAGATTCTACCATCACAACCAGCGATACCAAACTGGGTTCGACTCAACAAGCGAACAGCATTTCAGGAGGTTCTTATCGGAGTGGAACTTACAGTCCTTCATTGCCCAGCAACCTTGCTCAAGGAACGTACTACTTCGGCATCATTGCTGATAGCAGTAGTCGAGTGACTGAAGGCGATGAAACCAACAATATCGAAGTTGGGAATTCGATTTACATCACAGTTCCTGATTACGATCTTGAAGCCACATCAATATCGGTTGATTCCGGTTATCGGCAGGTATGTGAAGGGGCCGACATTTACATTTCTCTAAGCGTTACAAATTTGGGTTCAGACAATGCAGGATCTCACTATTATGAGGCGTTGGTTTCGACAGGGAATTCAGTCTCGGCAATCTACACTGGGACCTCCCTCGGATATGCCAGTGGAACGCCGAGCGTCCCCACCTATACACACACGAGCATGATGGCCACACTGCCTACCAGCATTACCCCTGGAACATACTATGTCGGCCTCTACGTGGATTATGGTGACTATATTTCTGAAACCGACGAGAACAACAACATCGTTGCATCAAGTAGTGCTCAACTGACCGTCATCGATTGTGGTCCCGATCTCGAACCGACTTCGCTTACAGGCCCCACTTCAGGAGTGAGGGGTGGAACGGCTCAGGTCTCGGTGCAAATCGCGAATGTCGGTATGGAGGATGCCCCCAATGTCGATTACAGCATCTACCTCTCCAGCGATTCATCTATTTCAGGCGGTGGAAATGACGTATTCATCGGCTCTGATGTGGTAAATTCAATCTCACAGAGCGGCTCATGGTCAGGAAATGTCAATCTCGGCATTCCTTCGAATCTTGGAGATGGCTGTTGGTATTGGGGCATCATTGTTGATCCCAATGATTCGATTACAGAGATGGATGAAACAAACAATGCCATGCCGTCAAGCGGTCAATTCTGTGTCGAGCAAGCCGACCTCGTCATCGATTCAATCAGCGCATCGGAAAATGCAGTGAGTGGTCAATCTGCGACCGTGTACATGAACTTCAGTAATTCAGGCGGTTCTGATGCTGGTTCTTTCAATGTCCAACTTGTTCTCTCTCTGGATGCACAAGCCGGAACAGATGATACTCAGGTGGACAGTTTCCGCGTCAATCCATTGACCAGTGGATCGACAATTCAAGTGACTCGCACCATCACTATTCCAGGTCAACACATCGGTCAATTCCATTGGGTCGTTATCGCTGATACAGCCTCGGAGGTTGCTGAAGACGATGAGAACAACAACGTTGCAGCGAGCGTCGCATTCACCATCTCCGCTCCAGCCAAGGATTTGCTCGCATCATGGGTTGAATCCCCGCTATCAGCTGAACCGGGACAGACGGTTACGATTCAGTGGGGTACTGAGAATCTTGGACAGGAAGCACTTGGATTTGATGTGGAGATTTGGCTCTCTGAAGATCGCTATCTTGGGAGCGGTGACATTCGTCTTTCACAATCCCGCGTCCCCTCCCTTCTCAGCGGTTCCACCCTGGCTGATTCTCAAGTCGTCAATTTGGCGGGTGATGTCGAAGGTGTCTGGTGGGTCGTTCTCGTAATCGATGTTGGAGAAGAACACTATGAAGACGATGAGAGCAACAATATTCGTTTGTCCAATAACACGCTCACAATCGATTCGAACAGTCCACCACCAGCGGGGGAGACATTGCCTGGCTGCGACGATTCTCAGACCGATGGCGATTTCTCCTCGGATGCTGCTTCGACCCGCTCATCAGCGCACCATCTAGGTGCCAACCCAAATCTCACGTTGGACGGTTGTCTCGTGGGTCTGGACGAGGTCGATTGGTATGCGATTGTAATTGATGCGGGTAATCAGACCTCCATCGCTTTCAGTGCTGAGGGTGCTCATCTGGAGGTCGCCGTTCTGAATGGCTCAGCATCCTTGGGTCAAGGAATAGTGGATGATGATGTTCGTTGGATAACAATCTCTGCACTGAATGACGATTCAGAAGGTATGGCATTGCTTTACCACATCCGTGTCACTTGGGATCCGGCCAACCCCGGTGGTCCCTATCAGTTGAGATTGGTGACAGCAGATGCCAGTACAGAAACCGATCTGGTCCCCCCTCCAGCGCCTGAAATCATATATCTGGATGAATGGACGCATTCGGATGAGATTGTCATTCAGTGGTCTCCTGTCGTTGATAATCTATCCGGGATATCTCATTATGAGGTCCGTTGGGCTAGCGGATTGTGGGCCCCTGTGAACGAAAACGAGTCGATTATCAATCTCACGATGTTGATGGATGGCCGCTACTCATTTGAGGTTCGTGCCATCGATGCGGCTGGTAACATGGGGCCCGCTGATGCAACATGGATTCATGTTGATCGACAAGTCCCCATCGTTTCCATTCAGCAAATCGAAGCCAAACGTTCCCCTGTATCCAAACTGGTTGTCGAATTGAGCATCGATGATGGCGAAGGAAGTGGGCCATCGACGATTGAATGGTCTGCCGACAATTTAACATGGTCTAATTTTCCTGCTGAAGGCTTAATTCTGTGGGATGATTGGAACAATACTCACCTCTATGTTCGAGTGACAGACGCTGCGAATCTCGTGACCATCTCCGAACTTGATATCGACATTCCAGCAGAAGAAACTGAATCGGTTACAGATTCTGGAAATGAAGAGGAGTCTACTTCGCAATCGAGCGGCAGTGGTGTCAATTCGATGCTTGCAATTTTGGTTGTATTGGCGATTATTGCCCTCTCGGTCTCCACCGTAATTCTGGTTCTCAGATTAAAAGCACGAGGAGAACTCGAGGAAGATGTGGACGATTCAGAAGCCCCAGCGCAACTTGAAGAGGCGTCAGAGACACATCATGTTCCAGACCACACCCATCTCATGGGAGGTGGTGTGTATGATCAGTCGACAGGATTTACTGCATACATCGACCCTGAGGGCCGATGGTGGTGGGAGCAAGAAGATGGCTCATTCTACTATGACCCAGCACTCAATGCCAACGATGCCACGCAGGATGGCCTTCCTTGACAGCGACGAACAATCCATCACCTCGAGCACATACTTCGCCATCCGCTGTCAGTGTCATGCTAATTTCAGCACGGTCCCCATCCAGTGATTCAACTTGACTTGTGATTTCAAGTGGTACATCATGCGGTGTTGGTCGTCGCAATTTGATGGTATATCGGGCAGTTACCGTGCAAGGTGGCGTATTGTCACCACGATCGGTCATAATGGCCATCGCAGCGGTCCAATTGCCATGGCAGTCAAGTAAAGTGCCAATGATCCCACCGTTAATCATACCGGGAAATGCTTGATGCGCATCCGATGTTTGGAATGTCATTTTTAAACCATTTTCAATCGGGAAAGAACGAATTTTCAATCCATCTGCATTTGCAGGTCCACATCCAAAGCAGATACTGTTCGGAGCGTGTCGCTCCTGCACGCTTTCATCTTCCATGGTGCTAGCAGGGAATCGACCGCCTTTGAGGGTTCACTGCGGAATTGACTCCTACGGAGTCCTTTGAACGGTTCCTTCAAAGAGGGGTACACGAAACGAACAATCACAACCGCTTGAGCGGAGGGGGATTGTCCCATGCCTGAAAAGGCCAAAAAAAAGAATGATTCACAACCGAAGCGTTCCAAGGCACTCAAGGTTAGTAATCAAATTCCTACCAAAAGACGTCGGGAAATCGAGCGTGCTCTCGATGCCCACGAACCTTCGAGACCCGACTGGGATCGCCTCTCAGGTGCGAAACAGCATCGCTTCTTTGGCAAGAGAATCAAACCTGGTACGATTCGACAAATTGAATTCCCATTGCTTGATGTCAAGTTGGGTGATTCATGGCCAACCTCTGTTACCATCATCCACGGACGTCGCCCGGGTCCAACGATTACAATCACTGGTGGAGTTCATGGTGACGAAATGGTTGGTCAAGTTGCTGCGAGTTTACTGTCGCAGAACGTGTTTACTGGTGCAGGTCGACCATTGGATCCTGAAATGATGGCGGGAACAGTTCGTCTGGCTCCAGTCCTGAACCCACCGGGTTTTACCCGTCAACGAAGATACTTTCCAGATGGCCGCGATTTGAATCGTGAGTTCCCCGGTTCAGAAATAGGCTCAACTACAGGCCGAGTCGCTCATCGTATTCTCAACGAACTCATCAGTGGTTCCGACTTCCTTCTAGATTTACATACAGCAGCCCGAGGCCGTGACAATCTGCCTCAAGTTCGAGCTGACCTAGCACATCCATCTAGCAACCGAATTGCTCGTGCATTTGGCATTGAGGTAATCCTTGATTCTAAAGGTCCGAAGGGGTCAATGCGCAGGGCTGCATCATCTCTTGGGATTGGCTCATTGACCTACGAGGGTGGGGGGGCCAATCTTACAGATCACGAAGCAGTGCAAATTGCTATTCATGGAGTACTGAATGTTCTCAGAAGTCTGCACGTTATTCCTGGCAACGCGGCCCGCCCCAAATTCCGTTTGCTTGCCAGTGGTTCGACTTGGGTCCGCGCTGATGAAGGTGGTTTGGTCGACCTCTTTGTGGGCCGCGGTTCATTTGTCAATGCAGGGGATGTTATCGGTCGAATTGTCGATCCACAAAGGCCATCGGAGAGTGCAGATATTATTGCACCATCACGTGGGATTTTCATTTGTACAGCAAACAATCCAATCGTAACTCCAGGTACACCTGTTGGCCATTTATTACCTGTGAAACGTGGTGTTAAACTCATTCGTAAGGGTTTGGACAAGAACACAAACCGTCTCATTGTATCAGGTTCTACTGGAGAACCAATTTGGCGAGAAGACTTTGAGGTTGAAGAAATTATGATCGAAGGTGAATGGTCTGGTGGCGGTGTTGATGCTGAATGGCAACGCGATTGGCCTAATCTTTCCGAACAAGAGCATGTCGAAGCATCTGAAGAAGAGGATGCTGACTGATTCTAGGTAATTGTAGACAGAGGTGCTAGTTGTGTCAGAAGGTCGTAATTGGCGTCGTCTTCACCATCTACCATTTGCACTCTTTGTGCTCACCATGGTAGCAGTTGCACTGGGTGGTGCGGTTCGCATTCATGATGCAGGTGTATCTTGTCCAGATTGGCCACAGTGTTTTGGCACATGGGGCTTTGATGTATCATACGAAGAACAAGCGGAATGGTGGGCTGAAAACCCTGACGAAATCAAAACAGATGAAGATAAAATCACATACGAAACTTGGGAAATTTTTCTTGAATGGATTCATCGCTTTGTCACCGGAATGATTCTTGGCCCCCTCTGTATTCTACAATGGTACCTCGCTTTTAGACGCAAAGCGACAATGCCAGGGGTCTACAAGGCCTCTACAATCGCTTTGGCCCTCGTTGTCGTCCAAGGTGCAATGGGGATGCTCACAGTCATGTATGACAACATAGCCTGGTCTGTTGCTGCTCATTTGACACTCGCGATGGCATTAGCTATGTCTCTATTGTGGGCCTGGATTCGGTGGATGGATGCTGAGGATGAATTACCACAATGGATGCAATTAGATCCAGAGGGCATCATTCGTTTTCGTCCACGATTATATGATCTCACCTTATCCACTCTAGTGGTTCTTATTCTCGGTGCCTTTGTTTCATCCTCTGAGGGACAGAACGCAGCATGCGGTGTCGGTACATTCTCTGCTTGGCCACTGTGTGGCGGTAATCTCTTTGGTTCCCTCGTTGACAATATTCAGTTCGGGCACCGTCTTGCAGTTGTGATTGTTGGTTGTTGGTTGGTTTGGAATACTCGCGGAATGGAACGTGGAACCACCCGTAAATTACTACATTCTTGCATAGGTCTATATTTCCTCAATCTCGCTCTTGGTGGTGCATATGTCCTCACTTGGAATGGTACATTTATTGAAATTCTGTCTCTGCTTCATTTGCTCCTAGGTACTCTCTCTTTCCTCTGCATTGGCTTCGCTGCATTGCTTGCCCGAAATACAACCACGTCACCGACTTTGGGTGAACAGGAGTGAGTTCGAAGCCCCTACGGGGCTCCCGATGGGCTTATGACACCCGGGCAGGTCGCCGAGTCGCAGCGAACCGCTGTTAGTGATTTTCATGGTTGAACCAGTACGACCCCACACCCGCTTTGAGAAGGCCCGAATTATCGGTGCTCGAGCCCTACAAATTAGCATGGGAGCCCCCCTCTATGTGAGTGAGCAAAAACTTCGCGATGAATTCACTGAAGAGTTGCAAGCGCTCTATGGTGTTGAAGAGGCGAAGGTACGCTTCGTTCTCGACCCACTCAAGATTGCGCTTTACGAATATGATCATAATTTAATCCCCATCGACGTCGATCCCCACGAGGATTGATCGTATTATTGGGACGCCCTGTAAGGGCGTCATTGATAGATTGCTTCTGCTCCCATGGTATCTATGGAGGCGGCAGTGGAACCTACAACGGCAACCTTGTCCGATTGGTTTCGTCTCATGAAACCAGGCGTTCTGGCATTATTGCAAGTGACAGCAATGTGTACCATTCTAATCCACGATTTGATAGTCTGGAATGCTGCAGAACGTATTGATTTCGATTTTTTAAATACACTTGAAACAATGGGTGTCGTATTCGTCGGTGGATATCTTACCGCTGGCGGAGCCCACACGTTCAACAATGTCCTGGATCGAGATATCGACCCGCAAATGCGACGAACAGAAAACCGAGCCATTGCTAGAGGTGCTATTTCTCCGAAGGCAGGATTGATTTGGGCAATGTTCCTTTCAGTATCGGGGACCCTCTGGCTTATCAAATTCGCAAATGAAGTCGCAGCATTTTGGGCTGCTTTTAGTATCCTGTTTTACGTTTTCATTTACACACTATGGTTGAAGCGTACGAGCGTTCAAAATATTGTGATTGGTGGTATCGCCGGAGCAACTCCCCCATTGGTTGGGTGGGCAGCTGCTATGGGTGATGCAGTATCCATTGCAAATCCCTTTGATTTGGGTAGCGTCCTACCCTGGCTCATGTTCTCATTGATTTTCCTCTGGACTCCCCCTCATTTTTGGGCACTTGCATTGTATCGCAGTGACCAGTACAAAGAAGCGGGCATACCGATGATGCCATGGGTCCATGGACCACAACGAACGCTGGTTGAGATGCGTGTTTATGCTCTCATCCTAATTGGGATTGCAGCAATGCCTTGGTTAAATCCTGCAGAGGTTGGAGAACTCGCCGCTTACATTTACACACTCATCGTACTGGTTCTTGGAATTTGGTACAATCAATCAGTCATTTCAATCGACATTCATGAGCCTAGGGATGCCGATGGACGAATACCCTCAGCTGCTCGATCGTTTTTTGTATCCATATCTTACTTGGCGCTGATGTTTGTCTCACTGGTCAGCGTCTTGTTCAGTCCAGAGTTGACAATTTTATTCCTTGTTTTGATAATGCTCAAAATTATCTCAAAGAAAAATCGGAAAATACCGGTTTCCGTACCCTCAGTGGCGTCGGATTGATACACCCCACCACCCCTTCAGGTGGTGCACGTCGTGCGAGTGGTGGAACCAATGCAGGAAAGCGACTTGATTTTTGACTGGAACATCGTCAACTATGAATTCAACCGAGATGCTGCTAATCATCCCCATGAAATTTGGTTTGATGATGAAACATTGAGAGATGGTTTGCAGAGCCCTAGTGCAGTTA
>JAPKEY010000257.1 GCA_028821815.1 Candidatus Poseidoniales archaeon
ACGCTTTCGATGTTGTTAGTTATCGTGACTGCGCCTGCATTGGGAGTTATTGCAGATCGTATGCCAATCAAGAAAAAGTTGCTCAAATGGTACACCGTTGTAGGTATCATATTCACTGCATTGATGGGAGCCGCACCCTACTTTGGTTCAGACGGTTACATCATTCTCGCAATGATGTTCGCTATTGGTACAATCGGATTCACTGGTGGCAACGTCATCTATTACTCATTCATGCCTTATCTCGGTGAGAGAGAGGAACAGGACAAGGTATCAACCTGGGGATACATGTATGGATTCATGGGTGGTTCAATACTACTCATTTTTCACCTAATCATATTGTTGGGCGGAGATTATGGAATTCATACTTGGGATTCAAACTTCACAATCGCTGTCGTCTTTGTGACCTCTGCATTGTGGTGGTGGGGATTCGGAGCATTGATGTTTAAGTGGACGCCAGAACCGGAAATCGCATCAGATCTCGAATGGAATAGTTTGGGAAAAAACAACTTTTCGCGAGTTATTGGAGCGTCAAAGATTGCTTATGGACAGGTATACAAAACCGCGAAGGAAATTCGAAAATTCAAGGTTCTAGCATTCTTCTTGCTTGCATATCTACTGTTCTATGACGGCGTGAATACAATCGCCAGTATGGCAAGTGCATTTGGAGAATCCGTGTTGAGGCTGAATCCAAGTATGAATGTCATGCTATTGTTGACCGTCAACATCGTCGCGATTCCAATGACATTCGTTTTTGGTAAACTGGCTGAAAAGAAAGGGACGAAATTTGCATTGATGTTGGCACTGCTCATCTACTGTGCAGTCGCAGTAGCTGCAGCGGGTTTTGCACCCCTAGAATTAGAGGGGGAAGAAGACGCTGAACGCTATGATTTCCAATTTGAATGGAATGAAGATACGGGTCTGTATGAAATGACTACACTCTACGATAGAGGATATGAAGGGTGGATTGCAGAAGATTCCGAAGGTGACGCGGTATTCCGTGATGGCTTCCAAGAACACTTCCCTGAAACCGATTATTCGGTAGAAGATTCGGGAGAAAGTACGCTAGGTACCGGGTTGATGGTCTGTTTGTTCATCTTAGTCATGGTCGTCCTACTAGGTGGCGGTCTCATGTGGTTACAGAAGAAAAACATGGGTTTGATGGGTGTCTTTGCAGCATTCCTTCTCGTCGGAGTTGGCATCTTTGGGGCCTCGTTCCTTGCGGGCCAAGCCACTGAAGATGTGGAAGATGTCAAGACGATTTCAGAAGCGGATGCGATAGCACTCGTTGCTGCTTTCGATGAAACCAATGATCATCGATTCTCCATCATCATTGTCGGAGGAGATGAAGCCATTGCAGGCACTTCAGAAGTTGGAGCCACTCACCCTACAATTGTCGACCAAGGCGGACCTGTTGATTGGTGGGCCTCGACCATGCGCAGTATGGTATGGGCACCTCTCGGTCTTGGTGTCTCTTTACAATGGATTATCCTTGGATTGTTTGTTGGTTGTGCCATGGGCTCAGCGGGCGCTCAAGCGCGTTCGATGTTCTCACAATTGACTCCGAAGAGCCGTACATC
>JAPKEY010000258.1 GCA_028821815.1 Candidatus Poseidoniales archaeon
ACCATGCCACTTCAGATAAGAGAATGTGAGCCACCCATGCAGCCTCTTGGGGGGATGCGGATTCAGATGAATGACGCAACTCGTGGGCCATTTCTGAATCCATGCGAATTCGACTTCGGACATCTTCAATGAGAGTCTGATGCCATTCATATGGTGCATTGATGACTGCTTTACTGAGTGCTTCGTTTGGGATATCGTCTGATTTTAGCAAACCAATCCATTTCTCACCCAGCATTGCCCCGATACGTTCCCAACGGGACCACCGATCCGCAGATGTCGAAGCAATCCAAGCGATGAGGGGGTGATGGGGCTCCATTTGATTAGCCCATTTGGAATCACCTAATGGATAGCTGAGAACGGCAGCACGTAGCAAACGCTCCTTGTTTTCATTGGATTGCATATTCGGAATTAGGTTTCCTTCTGGTTTGCCACCAAGTCTTTGTTTCGCAGATTCAACCTCAGTTGCATTTGTGGGGGGCTGCCAGATGATTTCATCAAAGAGTGTTTCAGATGACGTTGCTGGTAGGAGGTTGACTGGAACTGCGGGCCCTTCAAGCAATGATAGACTTGCCCACATCGAAGGCAATACAGGATGAGGCCCAATGCAATTTCCAGTGGGGGGGTTCTGCCACTGTGAGGTTAGAAGTAACCGTACATTTTCCGGTAATCGTGAGGAATGGAATGCCACATGACTAGATGGGCGGGCTTCGATGACTAAATCAAAACTTGATTGTGCCAACGCCCATTCAATGAGAGATTTTTCAGCTTGATTTGAGATAGAACTTGTGTCGATCCAATCACCCACACTAAGGGGTTCGGTAGACCAAGTTGCATCACCCCAATGCTTTCGAAATCTTCTCCAGGTTGCATCGTCTACTTTGCGGCGCTTTGATTTAATGGGGTTTGTCAATGCTTCTCTTAGGAGGTGAAATCGCTCAATTCGCTCGCTTGAACGAAGGCGCGGATGGGCGATTTCCATCCATTCTTCCAATACATCATATGGGATACCTCGAGTCAATATTTCAAATTTTCTTCTGGGTGCAAGTGTGACAGAATTGGGTGATGATGCACCGAGCAATGCCTCTCTACTCATACGATCAAGGTCGAGAGCAAGCAGGGGTGAAGCCAACCGAATAACTGGTCCTTCAATAGCCAATGAACCCAATCGCCACAAACCATCTTCTGAAATTCGGTCAGGTAATGTTGCTTGCTGTGGTTCCTCCAGTTTCCCAAACCATGAACCGCTGGCAAGTTGAAGAGATTGGGAATCATCAATCAATCTGAATCGCTGTAATCCAATAACTTGAGATTCCACCCCCCACGCCGCAATATTACTTGGATCAATTTCACGCGGGGGAGGCGATACTGGCTGATATGTTTCAGCGCTCATCCATCTTGGTTTTCTTTCACGTGGTTCGATCCAGGTCCAAACATCATCGGTAGAACGTTGACTTGTACTGTCTAGTGGACGATTTGGAATCGCAATCGGTCCATCGTCGGGTCGGACAACAAAAGCAATGAGGAGATTGTTTTCAGATACAGCAATCAAACGGCCC
>JAPKEY010000069.1 GCA_028821815.1 Candidatus Poseidoniales archaeon
GGGACAAGTCCAGTCCCCCTCTTTCATGGGGATGCCACTTCCGCTTCGATCATCACGTCCACCTCGATCATCACGGCGCCCTCGATCATTGCTCCGTTCTTTGGGTGGTGCAATTTCGACAGGTTGGCCGACCAGCAATTGAGATTCGACATCTCTGAATGGAATGATATGAACTACAGCTGCTGAAACTTCACCGATGACGGTATCGACCTTTCCAACCCACTTTCCACCAGGAAGTTGCATTACTTGACCTAGTTTGGGTGCATCACCTGTGAAAGGGGCAAGCATACCCCCTTCGTGGCTTATTTCACGGATATGTGCGTCAAAAGCCATGCTTTCACCATGCCGAGGCGGCAGCGCGCCACGTATGAAGGCTCCCTATTCTCTACGATGCTGACCGAGGCCCGCTAAGGCAATTGCACCGAGGGCTGCAAATAGACTGAAGCCCGGTAAACCTCCACCCTCCTCACTACCCGCGCCTCCATTGGAAGGTGGTGGTGTCACAGGGTCATCAGTTGGTGTTGCACCCGCATCGTGGGTCATGGTCACACATTGATTCCAATTATCACAAGCTGTGAGTAAGATTGTATTTGTTTCTGAATCCGGGATTCCTGCACCAAAGGCAAACCACGTCTGGCCAGCGAACATTTCTATTGGTTCAGCCCAAGAGAATCCGTTGTCGGTTGCAGTGATGGTAATTTGGTCACCATCGGGGTCACTCCAACGTCCAGTCATCTCGTAGTTTTCACCGATCCAATCACCTGAATCAATGATGAGAAGGGGTGGGCTTGATGCTTTTGATGTTCCTAAATCATACGTGTATGAGAAATCAGCCATACCGTTTCCTTGGGCATTGATACGGACCATGAAGGGCCCAGGTGACATCGAAGAAAGATCGACTGAGACAACGGTTTCTCCATTCATGGTCACCAAGTCACTACTTGTTTGCGCATCATCCTGAACGAGTGTGACCACTGCATCCATGCTTGGCATTCCTGCGGTAGGTGTCATTGTCACCGTTGCAGCGCCACCACTGGAACTTCCAGTGACTCGCATGGGAACTTGCAACGTGTAATTGCGAACGTCTGTGGTTTGTCCGGAGGAGTCCATTGCGTGACAGGACACAGTCGTACTATCCTGACCGGCGGGCGCAGATGCATACAATCCTCCTCCATCACTATTCATTGACCAACCATTCGCACCCGTACAGGAGATGAGTGGTGAGCCTTGATCATCGGTTGCCCAAGCCCCCATCTGTCCAGTTGATACGAAGTAAGCCACACCATCATCTGCAATTGTCATGATTTCACCTTCAATGGGTGCCGTTGCAGTCCACACGGGGGGATCATCAACTTCAGGTGGTTCAGTTGTCATATCGAAGAACATGTCTTGGCCAGTCGGCCAATTGTTCATGTCATACTCAACATGAACTTCTATGCGAAGGCGTGTTTCCCCTTCAATACTGACAAGTCGACTCTCTTGAGTGACAGTCCCATCTGCCATGCAAGTACCAGGTACAGGCGCATCACCTTGGTGGTCATTGTTTTCCTGATTAATCAGGCGACCATCACACTCCTCAAACATCCCAACACGAAGCCCTTCTAGGGCAGGGAATGTTGCCGCGAGGTCCGCATTGGTCATGTTTGAAGTATTCATTGCGAGGGTGAATTCATCGTTGGATAGTCCACCCAGTGTCAGACCATCGAACACAAAGGTTCCATTCAACCAAACGATGATTCTGCATTCATCAGGATCATTGATTGTGGTGTCACAATTTCTTCCTGAAGTAATCGGAATATTTGGTATTTCGACACAGTTTGAGTTGGGTGATGATACACAGGCTCTCTCGTCAATATGATTCATGGGCATCAGATTCCATTCTTCAACTGTTAATGGGCGTTCTTCGGTATTCTCCCAAGTTGCATTGTACCAATTGACCCCCTCACCACCACGGTGTGCGGGCCCTCCTCTGAAGCCAACTCGCGGGTTGGTTTGTGTGACACATTCTGAGGCAATATTGTCGATAGCGTTGTATTCATCTGATGAAAGCCAGCCATTATTTCCGCCAGGGAGGCCTTCAAAGAGTCCTTCTAAATCCAATCGAACTTGATCGGAAAGACTGCCATTAATCCATGCGACTGCTTGTACGTATGCCGAAGACCAGTCGTCATTAAGTTGAATGTCAAAAGTGGCATGTGTATAATTGAACATGTCCTCAAACGTCAATCCTTCACAGGCTGCCTCGACAGAATTTTGTCGTGAGGTGGTATCTGAAGGCTCAATTCCCTCAGTAACTTCAGTTGGCAATTGAACCGTACTTGCAAGCATCAGTGCGGTTAGCAGGATGGCCCAAAGGCTGCACTTGGTTGAACTTCGCATAACATCCGGGCTAGGTTGACGCTTGAATATGCTTTCCCGGATTGCATCGAGTGTAGTTAGGAACACCATAGGTGTTCAACTATGCATTTGCCGCAAGCCAAGGTTCAACATATTGGCTAGCGTATGGATCGCTTTCAAAGGGCAGAAATTCAGATCCCGGGAGATTCGGCTTAATGATAGTCAAAAGGTGCACTTCGCCACCCCATACCCCAATTGCAACCGTGATCATCTCAGCGATTTTATTGCCACTAATTTCAACATGTTTCAGTGTGTAAGGAAGCGTCCCCCCCTCATAATCGTAGGATTGCCCATGGGCAGTCGTTTCCAAAGTGAACCAGTCTGCATTCAAACCAATTCCCTCGAGTTGTTCCATCGCTTGTTTGAGACGAACTTCATCAGTTCCTGAACTCTCTAGGTGCCACAACACCATCGAACCGGATCCAATTGCTGATAGGGTTCCAGGCAACCGGACATGATTGACGACCAGAATGGCAGCACCATCATTCCAGATATGCTGTTCTGATGCTGGCCAGTTGGGTGCATCGGGATTCTCAGTCTGTAGTGGAGTTCCCCATTCAGCTGCTCCTGTGGGTTCTGATACACCACCAAAACCAGAGATGATCACACCGGCTACAATTGCTACAACCATTGCACTGCGGGCTTGCCAACGCGTTGGCCACATCTTGCGTGAATCTTCCGATGCTATGGCTCGAACTCCCATCCCAATCGCACCTGCTGGAATCGCAATCCACCAACCGAGTGGGACTAATATGATTCCAATACAAAGTAAGGACAGACCTTGGCTGAATGAATCCGCTCGGAAGAAATCAACAACGTGGATATGTGGATATTTCCATTTCCATTCGATGCCGATAATACCCAGCCCGCACAGCAATGGAATCAGCCATACTGCAAGGGTGCCCCCAATCTCCATCATGCCCCGGTACACCTCGGCCCCATTGAATCATGTGGCGTCATGGCAAGTATTGATGGGATTTACAGCAACTCAATGAAGGGCGGAGCCTACGGCTGGGCGAGGGCCATGCTGGAACTTCGCGCAGCCACCTTTCGATACCCTGTTCGGCGTCCCCGGCGTTTCCGACCTTGGGCAACGATTCCTGGACCTGGGATCCGGGGAATTGACCTCACGCTGTCAAGCGGAACAATTCTTGGTTTGGTTGGGCCAAACGGTGCAGGAAAATCGACTCTGCTACAGGTCATGGCCAATCTTTTACCCCTTGAAGATGGAACGCTGAGTGTTGAAGGCACAGCCACGGCAGAGGCGTGCCGAGCAGCCATTGGTTACATGCCCGAACGTGTTACGTGGAATGGTCCCGGCAATGCTGAACAAGCGATTGAGCGTCTTTGTACAATGAGAAACATTTCAATTTCAAATGGGCACGATTTACTCGATTTGGTTGGATTAGGAAATCGCACTCTTGACGACTTGTCGACATTTTCTCAAGGAATGAAACAGCGCTTGAGCCTTGCAGCAGCACTGCTGGGAAAGCCGAAAATATTGCTTTTGGACGAACCCCTGAACGGGTTAGATCCTGTCGCTCAAGGCGCATTCAGGACATTACTTCGTCAACTTGCTAATCAGGGTACAAGTGTAGTCATTAGCAGCCATACACTATCCGATTTGGAACGCCTTGCTGATGAATTCGTTCTCATGCACCATGGTCGAATCGTTGCAGATGGTCCGTTGCTTGAAATTGAGCGTAATCTTGGCCTTCGCGCTACGATAGAAATCGCTGGACTTGGTATTCCACCGATTTCATTTGGAGATGGTATTGAGGCAAAGGAGATACCTCTTCATGAGGGTGAAGAGTGGGCTTACCACCTTCATTTGGCAAAGGGGGAATGGACCACTCAAAGACGTAGTGAGTTGGGCCCGGAGATGACATTTACACGATTACAATCCGTCCCAGCCGGTCTTGAAACTGTAATCTCAGCAGCGACAGGTCTCGATATCGAAGACGCCGGATTCTCCATCTTATCGGAGGTTGATTCTGATGCGTAATCGTTTACAAACCATTTGGGTTGTTGCCCTTCACGATACTAAGGGACACGTTCGAAGTCAACGCATGCTCATTTTAGCCCCCTTGGTCATTTTTATTCTATGCGCAGCATGTTGGGGTTTGGCTGATTCAAGAATTGTTCCAGTTGGGTTGTCAGTCCATTCACCAGCAGATGTTTTGTTTCTTTCAAGCACATTTGTCGTATTCATTTCCACGCTTAGTGTAGTATTGCTCGGTTTTGATTCAATCAGTAAGCGGCGATTGACAGGTGAATTGGCCATTGATCTATCGCAACCCATGTCGAGATCAGATTATGCTTGGTCCCAACTATTGGGTGTATGGTTGGCTGCGATGATCCCGACAACCATTGGAATTATTGTCGGTGCTGCCTTAATTCATCGACAGATGGGTGTTTGGCCAGAATTTGGCGACATATCCATGTTCCTCATTTCCACCGGACTCTTGCTATGGTGGTACACTTGTCTACAGCTTCTCGCCTCATCCATGGCTAGAGATGTCGGGGCCTCTGTCACGCTTGGTGTAGGTACCTGGCTATTCTTCGTATTTCTTTGGCTGATTCCAACTCTCATCGTTGCCCAATCAATGGGGGTAGATGTCACCGACACCACCTCAATGGCTTTTGATCAAATCCAAGAGAAGACCGATTTGTTTAGTCCGAATGGTGTTTATCAATTGTTGATGGAGACCCAACTTGCTTCGGTGAACCAACCACATCTTTCATCAAAATCCATCTGGCTATCCGCTTTAATTTGGTTCATGGCTCCAACTATGGCGTTTTTGAAGAGAATCGAGCATATGCGACCCTAATTATACATTCTTTGATTAGAATTTAGGGTAACCTAAACCTTATACATCAATTTCAGTGCGGCGAGTTTAAGGGTAACCTAAACCTTGGTGTCAACCTATGAAAAGAAATGAAATTCTGAAGAATGCAATGGTGGTTTGTCTATTGATGACAACAGCATTTGCTGGCTGCTTGGGTGATAGTGATGAAGAGGCAGATGATAGCAACATCATTCGCCTTGCATATACTGTGAAGGATGATTATGACAATCCTGACACAAATCCTCAGTTGATGGCTGATTATATTGCCGAACACTCTGGATATGAGGTTGAAATTTATCCAATTTCCAGTTCAAATGCAGCAATCGAGGCAGTTCGATTTAGCCATGCTGATGCAGCCTTCTTGGACGGGGGTGCAGCCTTCGTTGGTTGGAAGTCCCATGGTCTTGAAGCCATTCTTGCTGACACAAAGTCAGATGGGAGCACTTACTACACAGCAGCAGCATGGGTGCTTAACAGTTCCAACATCACCACTCTTGAGCAATTAGAAGGAAACAATTCCTGCCACACAGGTTGGTTGAAATCTGCAGGCATGCTAATGCCAATGGGTTACATGATTGGAGAAGGAATGGTCGACGTATTGGGAAATCCAGATGACGTCGAATCCCTACGTACCACTATCGAAGGTCATTTTGATGTGGCGACAATTCCCGAAAAGGGTGCTCAATACTATGGCTATGGAGGTGCATTTGAATGTATGACTGCGGGTGTAGGAGATGTTGCGTTCGCCAAAAAATCGTCATATGAAGATCACTGTGAAGGTAATGAATGGTGCCTAGAGCGCGGTGAGTATCGAATGCTTGAGCCCGCCTTCGGACAAGTGCCAACACACCCCGTGATGTGGGCCGACTCCGAGCGAAATCCGGCCAAACAAGATGCTTTCGTTGCAGCTATGCTTGCAATGAGTAGTGAGGTGTGGGTCGAAGATTATCCAATAGGCGATACGAATTACACAGGTTGCTACAGTATGACAACCCAGCAAGTTGCAGACATCCCCCAGAACACATGTGGTGGGGAGATTCTCAAGAATGTCCTCGAGAATAGTGGTGCGGTCACAACCGTCAACAGTCAAGACCACCTTGGTTCGTACAGTGATGCCATTGCAAGCATCCCCGGAATCGATGCATACTTCGAAGATAAGCACAGCAGTTGAGTCGAAAACAAGGAAATCCGGCGTTTCAAAAAGGGGTTAGGGGGTCGGACATTTTGATACCGGGACCGATTCTCAGTATTCGACAGGCCGTGATTGGGTTTGAGGTGGACAATCCATTACTCGTCGATGTGAATCTCGAAGTTCACCCTGGGGAGATCATTGGAGTTATCGGGCGTTCAGGAATTGGAAAGAGTACCTTGCTTCGAACCATCGCAGGTTTACTACCTCCCATTTCGGGGGATATCGATGTACCGAATGGAAAGGGGGAAATTGGATACATTCCGCAAAGACTCGGATTGATCAATCATCAGAACGTAGGTTACAATGTCATGATGGGAGCACTTGCTAGAGCACCATTCTGGCAAACGTTATTCTCGTTACCGGGGGCCGAATTGCGACAATCCGCCCGAGATGCAATCGAAGCAGTGGGACTTTCAGACAAGGTATTGGATTCCATCAGTCAACTCTCAGGTGGGCAGCAACAGCGGGTGGCAATTGCCCGTTCAATGGTCCAGCAACCCACCCTCCTTCTTGCCGATGAATGCTTAGGGGAACTCGATTCTGAAACGGCGAAAGAAATCATTGAACTTATCCAAAAGTTGGCCAAAGAGAGTAACATAGCCATCATCCTCGTTGACCACAATCCTGTTCGAGTCGCGACATTTTGTGATCGTGTTCTCCAAGTGAAGGGTGTTCGTATTGAGGAGGTGAATGTGTGAAACTAATTCAGCATCTGCAAAAGCGCCCAAGCCTAATCGTTTACACGGGAATTGTCATTCTTGCCATCATGATTTCAAACAAGTTGGGTATCACTATCGACAACTTAGGCCAAGCTTGGGAAAATGCAGGAATTCTTTGGTCTGAAATGTTTCCACCTGATTTCAGCGTTGTTACTGATCGGGCTTCATGGTCACAAACCAAATGTACATGGGAAGCAGATTGGGCCTGCAGTGCAGCGATTCATGGTTTGATGGAAACAATTGAAATTGCATTCTTAGCAACACTCTTTGGAATGCTGCTTTCACTCCCACTGTCGATGATGGCTGCTCACAACCTTTCACCGATTTGGCTTTCCACCATCACTCGCCACTTCCTTGCCGGATTGCGTGTTCTCCCATCTCTTGTTTGGGCTTTAATTTTTGTAATCATGTTTGGCCCCGGCCCTCTGGCAGGTGTACTTGCAATGACACTCTACACGATTGGATATCTGGGTAAATTACAGTATGAGGCTC
>JAPKEY010000070.1 GCA_028821815.1 Candidatus Poseidoniales archaeon
CATGTTGCGATTTGCGATACAGGGGACGCCAACCCCCCTCCTAGCCCAACATTAGCGCCAATGCGGGCCCATATCAAACCAACGGTCAGGCCTCAGCCTCGTATTTTGATGGACATCCGGTTTTGATTTCATAGGCATGCATCATCCAACCATCACCATTTGGTGCCAATTCACCACGTACAGAGATGGTTTTCCCTTCATCTGCACCAGTGGGTAAAGAAGTCCCGCTGTAATCGATTGTGATGGTTTCACTTTCCCCTTCCAATACCAAGGAATGATTGTCCATATCCAGATTTACAACCGCGCCGTGTAATCGCAATGTTTCACCATCATACTGGTCAGGAGATTGCATCAACTGGTCGACTGACAAATCCACTTCAGGTTCGATGCTGATGAGCATCAAACTCATCAATCCTACAATTAACCCAAGGGTGGCCAGAATGCGAACTCTTTGTTCCAACCTCTCAACTCCGATGTGCGTGCCCGACTGCTTCGGACAAGCTCTGATACCCATGTGCCTTGAGTTTACGATTTAGACCTTTGTTGATGGCCTTCGTAACACCGGGCCCTTCAAACACCAATGCACTGTAGAGTTGCAATAAACTCGCACCGGCTGCAATTTTATCCCAAGCAGATTCGGCATTGGAAATTCCACCAACACCAATAATCGGCAATTCTCCTTGAGTATGTGCATACAAGATATGTATGACTTCGGTTGATCTGTTGCGTAATGGCACACCTGAAAGACCACCTGTTTTCTTCATGAATTTTCCATCTGCTGGACGCGAAGTGGTTGTATTGGTGGCGACAATACCTGCACATCCCTGCGCAATAGCGGTGTCCGCTACAGCGATAATCTGTTCATCGGATAAATCAGGCGATATTTTGACGAGAATGGGTTTTCCGCTAGTATCAGTGGTGTCCGCAAGCTGCTGATTGATTGTATTGCATGCAGTGAGAATACGATCTAATTCCGAGCCCGATTGTAATTCCCTTAGATTCGGTGTATTGGGGCTAGAGACATTGACAACAAATAAATCGGCAAATTCCCATAGCCTCTCCATCGTCCCTGCATAATCCTGATCGGCCTTATCATTGGGCGTAATTTTACTCTTGCCAAGATTGATTCCTACTGGTATGGATGCCCACTTCCCATTTGTTTTCATCCTTTTCAGATGGGCAGCCATAGCTTCTGAACCAGGATTGTTAAATCCCATGCGATTGATGAGGGCATTGTGTTTTGTGCTACGGAACATTCGGGGTTTCGGGTTTCCATCCTGTGGGTGGAACGTGATGCCACCGATTTCAATCCATCCAAATCCAAGGTTTTCCCAGTGGGGGATATTCTCACCTTTTTTATCCATGCCCGCAGCCAAGCCAACAGGATTCTCAAATGCCAACCCCATCACGTTGGTAGGAACCTCTGGTGAACGGCACATTCCACGCAAGATTGCCCTCAAACCAGGGAGTGACCATCCTCTAACTCCCTTCAGTGCCCTCCAATGCAAAGTTTCGGAACCTAGTGGTAGAACAGCCATCACCGGCCGAATGATTACCCGCCAAAATAGTCCCATTCAAACCAACGGGCTCGGCCGACATCCTTCAAGGGTTCCGTCCCCTCGCGGGGTCAATGGACGGGATGGCACCGTGTATTGCCGAAGCGGCACGACGACTTCTGCGTACCGAAGGCACCTCACTAATCGTCCCTGAGAGTTTGTTTAACGAGGCGCTGAAACTGAGCCTTGCCATCAGTGACGGTATACCAAAAATGATTCGTGAGCCGATGGTGTCGATGGGTTCGGAAAATCTAATCGAAATTGAGGGGCTATCGCAACTTGGTGGCGAAGAACCACCTTTGTCTATTTGCTGGATTCCAACCGACTTGGTTAATCTTGAATCAATATGGGGTCAGTGGACACTGCAAATTCATGATTTGATGGCTGCCGGTTACCCTGGTTGTGTAGGGTGTGGTGGACCCGGTTCCGAGGGTACTTGGGATGAAACGGCTTCGCGCGCGCGTACACGCGTGACCTGAGGGGTTACTACGTAACCCCAGTGATACCGCTCACTTTGCAATTTAGCGCAGCGTTTATTGGGGGCTCAGTGTCGGCCCTCGACCGGATGGGAATAATATGGATCTGCTGATTGTTGAATCTGGTGCTAAGTCAAAGACGATTCAGAAGTACCTCGGCAAGGGGTGGATCGTCGCGGCTTGCAATGGGCATGTTCGGGACCTCCCCAACAGTCGAACCAAGCATGGGAAGAAGGCGATGTGGGCTTCGACCGTGGATAAATTACCACAGCCCCCATGGGAGTGGACAGAAAATTCAGAGCGCCACATAGGCAGATTATTGACAAAGGCGAAAGAGTCGGATGTTGAGAATATTTACATCGCAACTGACCCCGATCGAGAGGGTGAATTCATCGCTTGGCAATTGGTTCAAATTTTCTCGGAAAATGGTTTCAGCAATATTGCACGTGTCACATTCAATGAAATCACCAAAACAGCGGTTCAAGCAGCTATCGATGTTGGGGGGGAAGTCAACCAGAATTTGGTTTCAGCCGCAATGGTTCGCCGATTCATGGACCGCCTGGTCGGATTTCGGGCTTCAAAATTCAGTCGTTCTTGGTCACTGCCTGCAATGGGGCGTGTTCAGACACCGACACTCGGCTTCATCGTCGACAAAGAACTAGAACGCGAGGCGTTCGTTCCACAGCCGTATTTCGCAGTCCATGCGGATGCTGGCGGTCTTCGATGGAATGCTCGCTTCCATGACAAGGGTGACACGGATGCATGGGTCGATGACAAGGGGAAATTCAATTCCGAGCGAACCAATGACTCAAAACTGGCCAATAATGCGTATACAGCGGTTGCAAATGGTCTCACCCTTGCCACTGTTGAACCGAGCCAATACAAACGTAACCCAGACCCACCATTTACCACAGATACTCTTCTGATGAAGGCTGGTTCTGAGATGAGTTGGAATCCAAGGCGCACCATGAAAATCGCAGGGGAATTGTACAATGCAGGTCATATCACTTACATGCGAACAGACTCAACACGGACCAATGCGGCTGCACGTGATGATGTCAAATTACATATTCGCGAAACTTGGGGCGAAGATCATCTCGGCGAGGGTGTATTAGGGCCTGATGCTAAATCAGGTGCATCTAATGTTCAAGATGCCCACGAGGCGATTCGTCCAACTGTTCCAAAAAACGCCTCACCCGCTGATCTCAGCACTGAACAAGCCCGCCTTTACCGGCTCATTTGGGCTCGTTTTGCGGGAAGTCAGATGAATCCAAGTCGATATGAGCGTTTTTCGATGACTGCAGCAGCTGCTGGATTTAAGCGGCCATTTGCAGGTACTGCATCATGGCGTGTTCATCGTGGTTGGGAAGCAGCATTTGAGGGGATTCGCCAAGAACCTGCAACCACCCCTCCATCATTTGATGTAAGTGTTGGCACTGATCTCACCCTTGATTCTGCAAAAGAAGATGGTGAAAATCCATGCCTTCGTGAAGATGAAACAAAACCTCCACCCCGTTACAAGCAACATTCATTGGTTCAGCAAATGAAGAAGGAAGGTATTGGCCGCCCCTCAACCTATGCGGCAACTATTGGGAAATTGCTGACTCGCAAGTATGTGGTGGAAGAAAATAAGTCCCTACAACCTTCGACGGAAGGGCGAACACTTTGGCTTGATGTTGCACCTTTTTACGATCGTAGCAGTCATGGAATTGAAGGGCACCTGTTTGGAACCAACTTCACATCCGAAATGGAAGCAAATTTAGATGCGATTGAAGCTGGAAGTTCTTCAGCCCCTCAGGAATGGCATACATTTGCTGAACACTTCCAATCGTTGCATTTGGCAGCACTAGCGAAAAAGAAATTGACTCCCACACCAAAACAACTCGCCTACTATGAAAGACTCACTCAGAATTTATCTGATGAGCAAATCACAACATACTCGAGTGGCAAAGCACATGAAGATATGACTGGGACTGAGATTCGTGAGATTCTCGATGTGATTACTAAGGCTCACCCTGCCGAAACACTACCGGCGAGCGAAAAGCAAACCAGTTGGATTGTAGCGTTGGCCCAAAGTGTGGAGTTGCCTGAGGCAGATGCCTGCGCATTGGTTGAAGTAAGCAGTTTCAGGGACTTGACAGGTGGTCGAAAAGGAACAGCCAGTAAATTAATTGAACAACTCCAAGTATTAGCCAAAGATGTACCTAGGGAACCATCAGAGAAACAACTGAATTGGATTAAGACTCTCATGGCAAGGGCTGAATTGAATGAGGCAGAGGCTTGTGCCTTGGTTGATGCGACAGGATTTACCGATTTACAAGGTGGACAAGGTGGGACAGCTAGTAAATTGATTACGGTTCTGAAGAAACGAACCGGTGGTTCTGCAAAAAAACGCAAATCAAAAAAGAAGGCTCCTAAAGGAAAGAAATCAAAGAAGTCTTGATTGCGAAGGGCGAATCCTGATAGGTCACCTGCGGTGGCTTATCGACATGACCGGCCATGATTACGATGTAATCATCGTGGGCGCGGGCCCGGTTGGCGGTCACCTCGGCCGCATCTTATCTGAAAACGGGCTGCACGTCCTGATTCTTGAAGAGCATCGCGAAATTGGGAAACCATTCCAGTGTGCTGGCCTCGTGACTCCCGCTGCTATGGATCGGGTAAACTTGCACCACACCATTTTGTCGGATGTTTGGGGGGCGCGAATACACAGCCCTGGGGGTCGCCCAGTCGAAATCGGACAACCATCGATCATTCGCACACATGTGGTTTGTCGCAAACTGTTTGATGAGGGCTGCGTCCGACAAGCGATTGAAGCAGGTGCAACCCTCTGGGTTGATTCCAAGCCGACAGATGCTGTTGTAGATTCCACTGGAATCTCAGTTACCATCGATCGAGAAGGGCATTTGCAGACCCTTCGTGCCAAATTACTGTGTGGTGCAGACGGGGTCCATTCGTGGACCCGGCGACATTTCCGATTTGGTCGGCCAAAGGAATTCATGATTGGATTCCAGGCTGAAGTGTCAGGGTATGAAGGGATACCGGGTAGGTTGGAAATGTTCTCAGGCGAAGATGTTGCACCAGGGCTGTTTGCATGGGCTATCCCCAACGGGGAAACACATCGAATTGGGGTTTGGGTCCATCCTGAACGTTTGGCTGGTCGTTCCTGTGAAATGCTCTATGATACCTTGCTAAGCCATCCACTTTGGAGTGATAGATTTGCCAACATCCATGAAACTGCGCGGTTCTGTGGTCCATTGGCCTGTGGTTTGCTGAAACGAATTTTCAAAGAACGTGTGCTATTGTTTGGAGATGCTGCGGGGCTATGCAAGCCAACGACTGGTGGTGGTATTGGCCCTGGTTTTGACCAAGTTCACTACCTTGCACCCAATCTTGTCAAAGCAATTTTGGCGAACAACCTGGGCGAATCTCAACTCAAACGTGTTTGCAAACCTATGGAGAAGGTCCGGAAAGAGCAGGAAAGAGCCCGAATATTACGCGATTTGTTTGTCTCATCATGCGATGATGATGAACTTGAAGCCACCTTCAAAATATTTGCACGTGACGATGTCGTCTCTCTGATTAATGAAGTCGGTGATATCGAAAAACCAGTGCCATTGGGGATTCGTTTGCTCAAAGACATTCCCGAATTCAGGCGTATGGCTGTCCGTGCAACATGGGCTTTGTTAACGGGATGAGGTGTTATCATGGGTGATGTTGATTCAGGTCATGCAGTTGAAATTAAACTCCGCTGGCCACCGTTTGATCCGAATACAGTACTTGCCTCAGAGTTACCTGTAGCCTGCGAATATTTTCGACTCACAGAGGATACAGAAACACCATGTGCAGTACAGATTGGTAACAAATCAGGATTTCACATCCACCGTAATATTCTGCATTTATCATCAGGGCTATCTGATTGTCTGGATTGGGTCACTCTATCTAATCAAATACCGGGGCGAGTCGAACGAGAGCGAAAAGGCTGGTTTCTTTCACCAAGTAAAATGCATCGAAAATCCCGCCGTTTAATTCCATTTGCAGTGATTGGAATTATCGCATCTTTGGCAGTGCATGCCTTTGAACCCGCACTCGTAAATTGGGGTTGGGTAGATGGGTCATTTGCAGGAAGTGTTCGGCTTGGGTTGCTCGATTATCCAGTTCTCCTACTCATCTTTATGCCGGTATTCTTTATTCCAATAATGATGCGATTGATAGCTAGTGTATGGGATTTCAGACGAACGAGAAAATTCCGCACGAATTTGCCCATTAATCCAACGATTATTGTGCAAGATGATGATTGTACATCTGATGAAATTACAGTACAAATTGATTTCACTGAAATACGCGATGATTGGATTTCTGCTCAGGCTCGAGTCCATGTTGGTTTATTGAATCCAAGGCGACCGATGCTACTCCATGCACTGGGTCGAAAGGAAGGGCAGCAAAACCCACCAGGGATTTCTACGCCACTGACTATTCGACAGTATGCGATTTCTGAATTGGGAACTGGATTTGGTGAATCGACACCACTTGAAGGCCCCGATACCAAGCGTCTTTTCCTTTCACCACTACCAGTTCAACGCAGTGGCCTCCCCTCTACAATTTCTTTTCAAGGTGACACAGTTTCTCTTTCATTGCCTGATGGTGATTGGCCTGGGAGTGAGTATCATCCCCTCTTTGCCACTCACTGGGAACTCATTATTCGAGTTGAAAGAAAACAGAATGGTCCCTTAATTTTTGTCAATCCTCTCATCATGAAACACGATGGTCGAGCTTGTAATATCACGCAAATACCGATTCAATCAGGGCGCAGCGAAATGGCGGACAGTTGATGTTGTGTATCAACCTCGCAAGACTATGAGGCGGAGTTGGCTCGCACTTATTCTCACTACACTGATGCTTTCATCGGGTTGTCTTGGAATATTGGGTGGCGATGATACTTCAGATCCAGATGTAAAAGATATGGGTCAGCCACCTGATTTTTCGGTGAATGAAAATGGTCCCTTTACGCACGATGAAAATGTAATAATCAGTGGTAATTTTGAGGATGAAAACATTGCTACAGTCGTAATTGAAGGGTCAATGGCTAATGGCGCTATATTACGTCAAAGCGTTACTGATTCCACATCATTTGTGCTTGACTTTGGCCGCTTGCCTTCAGGGACACATAGTGTCATAATTACAGCAACCGACGAAAATGGTCTTGCAGATGTATCCGTGTTTTCCATCATCGTTCAGAATCCCCCTGAAGACCCAGTGACAATCTCAGCCTTCCCACCTGTGCTGTATGTGGAAAGTGGGGAATCTACAATTGCTAGGGCCAAAATTGTACATTCTGCCTTAAACACCTGTTCGGGAATTTGGGAAGATGAACTTGGACGTGTTCAAACCGTTGCAATTTCGGGTGAATACGCTGCAGTTTCATTGGGTGAAGTTGATTCGTCATTCAATGGGACATTCACAATTTCATGTGGAAGTTCAGATGTCACAACTGATAGTACAGCTGTATACGTATTCGTGTTCACCGAAGAAAACCCAGATCTTGATGGTGATGGGATACCCGATGATGCAGATCGTTGTGTGGAGAGCAGTGTAGCATTC
>JAPKEY010000259.1 GCA_028821815.1 Candidatus Poseidoniales archaeon
TTGTTGATAATGTGACATCCAACCCATCGTCTGCATTGCCGATGTTTCTGAGTGTGTAAGTTAGTGTAATATTGTCTGTGTCATCCATCGAGATGTGTTCTGAATGGATATCCCAATCAATGAGGGTCGCGACCTCAATCGTCGTGGAGACCGAGTCCATCTCAATCCCATCCCCTGTCATCAATCGAAGTGTGGGTGTCAGTTGGACTCCTGCAGCCAATCCATCCTCGACGATGTAAATGATTCCGACATCTGTAGATACTCCGGGCGGTAGATTGAACACGGATTGAGCCATCTGCAGTTCAAGCGATTCCGGTAATTCCCATTCGATTTCGTAATCATCCGGATAATTGCCTATATTTTGTATTGTGAATTCACTTGTGCAGAGATCGCCTGCATCCATAAGAGCACAATCCTCGTCCATGAATTCAATCGTAGCACTTCGTTCACGA
This sequence comes from Candidatus Poseidoniales archaeon, assembly GCA_028821815.1. Taxonomy (GTDB): domain Archaea; phylum Thermoplasmatota; class Poseidoniia; order Poseidoniales; family Thalassarchaeaceae; genus MGIIb-P. Next base: position 453 of record JAPKEY010000259.1, read on the forward strand.
AGAATACTCACTTCGATCATTGCTGTAGATATCTGTTGACTTGCCCCACTGCTCCACGTACTGAATTCCACCCACATCGTACCTGTGGGGAGGTTAGGGGCATGAAATTCCAATTGTACTGTACCTGTTTGAAACGGCCCCAAATCTAGGACCTCGTACAGTTCCCAGATTTCAACCGACCATCCGTTCTGGATGAATGAAGTTGCAGGCTCAAATCCAGGAATTGGTACACCCTCGGCACTGACTGGGCGTACCCGTACACCCATATCTCTCTCTTCATTGCCCAGATTTCGAACGGTCACGGGTACGCGGACTTCTGTACCCGGGTCCAAAGTTGCATTTTCTGGTTGTGTCGCCACTTCAGCTCCATTCCAAGGCAAGACTTCCACTGTGAATGTCCACGTGGTTGAATTCCCATCATGTTGGCTGACGGCTGTGACGGTAAACGAATGCTTGGAACCGGCCAAGGGCAATCCCATGGAGATTTCTGGCACCGAGATGGCGAATTGAATCCAGTGTAGTGAATCGCTATCCATCTGTAATGCGTAGCCATTGGCTGGACTTCCATCGCCATAATTCCATGACATGTCCCACCCTGTATCTGTCTGAATGTGAATGTCTGCAATATCTGTGAATGATGCGTTGTTGGTGATGTTAACGGTAAATCCTGATCCTCCACCCGGTTCAATCAGGACATTGGTGCCATCTGAACTCCCAAACCACAGGTTGCTGGCATCCGATGTGTTATCTGACGGTTCTCCTGTGGGTTCGTTTTGCCATGGGTAACTGTAGCCCAATGCGTCGTCGAAGATGACAGAATCCGCAGCCTGCTGTAGTTGCAATCGAACATTCTCGTTCAATCCAAATTGGTCTGGCAATCCGATTGAAGAAATTCCAGTAATGGTTGAATGCATGACACAAGCGGCCAGATAAGTCCCCTGAGTCGAAGGATGAGAACCATCGCTCGAATACAGATTGTAGAACAACGTGCCTTGGTCGGTCGGCGTACCCCCATCGTCAACAATATCGTCGTAAATCACCTTGTAAGCCAATCCGACAGGAGCAATATACGGCGCACGTTCAG
>JAPKEY010000260.1 GCA_028821815.1 Candidatus Poseidoniales archaeon
TCAAGTGAGAATGTTGAATTCAGAGTCAACATTGACAGCGACAATGATGGGGATATCGATTCTACTGCTGAATTTGAGCAGGAAAACCAAGAACCCAATTCTGAATCCACATCGGAAACAGGTCCCAATCCAAGTGAAACTCCGACCATGACCGGGGATGATTTTGAACATGCACTCGATGAACAGAATCCTAACAGAAATGCCGCTGTCAGCGGTGGTACGACATTCTTTGGTTTGATTGGCATTCTTACATTGCTTATTGTTGCCACCCTTGCGGCCTACTGCATGGTTATTGCCCACCGCTCAGGATATAACCGAGACGAGACAATTCGGAATCTTGAGGCAACTATAACCTCGCTGATTGGCCGCATGAAGAATGATGGAACAACCGAATCGTCGATTCCCCCCGTTCCACCAGGTTTCAACACCTTGGCCCCACCGGGAATTTCTACACAAGTTGCGCCTCCTCCACCTAGCCTGAACACTTTGCCACCAGCAGCAGCACCACCACCACCAGTACTGCCATCTGGATGGGCCGATCCACCGGAAATTTCCATGCCACAACCGCCCCCTCAATCGAATGTTCAAACTATTGGAGATTTGCTCAATCACCTCGAAGTTCACGAAGAGACTCCGACTCTAGAAACATTGGAGAAGGCTGCTGAATTTGAACTCATTTGGGATGAAATGAAGGACGAGGATTCTGATGTGCCACCAGCCACAATCGAACAGGTTGAATTGCCAACCGAAGCGGCCTTGAACAAAATGAAGAAACCCGTCTTGGTGGAATTGGCGAAATTACGCAATATCCCAAGCAGCGGCACGAAAGACGAAATCATCGCACGCTTACTAGGCTAGTGTGGATTCTTATCGCTGTTCGACAAACCAGCGTCTAAGCATTGCTTTCAGAGGGCTGAGTGCCCTACTTAGTGGGTCCTCGCAGTGACTACCCTCTGAGTCAAAGATTCTACGAAATTACGGAGAATTGTGCGTACAAACGCAGTGGCGCCTCATCATAATACAGGAATAACGCTGGACAAAGCCATCCGTCCATGTTCAGGACTGGACTGAGGTACCACCACCCATCTGCCTCTTTGTGCTGCCTAACCAACTCTAGATCATATCCAGGGAAGGGCAGATGCGAGAACATCAGTGCAAAGCCTGCCTCTGCATTCTCGAGTTGCTCAACCATCACATCGATGATGTCATCCGCGCCCGCAACGAACGGCTCGCGCACAAGTCCAGTGTTCTCATCGTCAAACACCCACATTCCATTCCATTTGTATGGCTTGATTACCATTATTGCATTCATTTCACTCACCACCTCGGAAGGTTTCAACCTCAGCAAAGTTCGCAATGTTCCAAACCCAATCACCTTCATCCGCACAAGGATACAGATGATGCCCATTCGACATCAGGAAGATTGGGCGGTCACTCGGAATTTCGCAGCCACAACTCGGGCAATGCTGTTTTCTGAGTTTATTTCGGTTTGTATTTTCGTAAAACATCAATATTGGATGCACAATTTTACCA
>JAPKEY010000071.1 GCA_028821815.1 Candidatus Poseidoniales archaeon
ACCATGTTGATATGGCCTATGTCGCAGTCCCAACACCCATGGCAGACGATGGTTCCTGTAACCTCTCAATCGTTGAATCTGTGCTCAATGATTTACCCGATGGATTTACTGCTGTCATCAAGAGTACTGTGATACCTGGAACCGCACAACGCTATCACGAAGAATATCCCAACCTGAAGATCGCATACAGCCCTGAGTTCCTTGTCGAACGGCGCCATTTAGAAGACTTTGGAAATCAGGATATTCTCGTCTGTGGGACCCACCATTCTGATGTTGCAGAACGTGTATTCCAACAACACCGTGAGGCTGGTGTTCTCAAGCGCGACCAAACCTTCCAAGTCACCCCAACCCAAGCGGAACTTGTCAAGTACACAAAGAACACATATTACGCAATGAAAGTCATCTTTGCCAACCAAATGTTCGACATCTGTGAAGAATTAGGTGAGGATTGGTATGCAGTTCGCGATATCATCACCGCAGAGCAGGCCCAACCCATCGGCCCCAGCCACCTCGACCCAATCTTCGGACTCAACCGAGGCTTTGGTGGCAAGTGTTTGCCCAAGGATTCCAATGCGCTTCGCGTGCTCGCGAAAGAGCTTGGAGTGAATTACGATCTCTTTGACGCACTACAATCCGACAATGCACGTCTTCGAGGTGTCCTTACGGGCAAAGAAAGCGATGTCGAAACCCAAGATGATTGAATCTACCCAATGGTTCTCGCATCGCAGGGTTCATGTTCCATAGCCAACTTCGCAGGGTCATGCTCCCAGACACCCTACACCAGTTGCCTCAGTCCGAGCGCTTCGCATACGCCAAGCTTCTCGCCTTTGTAACACGCATTGATAACGAACTGTCAATCGATGAAATGGCAATCTTTGAACAACGCCTCGGCACCGCACTACTCTCACCAGATCAGCGCAAAGAAGTACGCAATTATCTCAAGGATCCTCCAACTCTGGGTGAGTGCCTAGGGGGGCTTGGACCCATCTCTGGTCGCCTCGCACTACGTGATGCAACGCTCATGACCGCTGCTGATGGTCACGTCGACCCCGATGAACGCTTGGTTCTGGATTCAATCGCCATGCATGTCGGACTCCCCTCCAAAGTTGTGGATGATCTCCTCGAATGGGTACTCAAGGGTTACGACTGGATGCAAGAAGGTCTAGATCTCCTCAATGGTTGAGGTGTGACCTCATGCTCCCCGATGCTGTTGACCTCTTGGATGAACGGTCACGGGAAGCCTATGTTGGTGTACTCATCCACGTCGCTGCCGCTGATGGTGACCTCGTGCGCGAAGAGAGTGCTGCCATTGAAGCGGCAATGGGTCGGGCAATGATTCGACCCAAGCAGCGGGAGAAATTGCGTCCACAACTAACCGAACAAAGCAAGTTAAGTGAATTACTCGATCAATTATCTGAAGATGCATGTAGAGTGGTTCTACGTGATTCAATGATTATTGCAGCAGTTGACGGTGACTACCACGAATCTGAGCTCGAGGCCATTCATGAAATCGCCAAGGCAAGTGGTGTGAGCAAGAAAGAACTCGATTCTCTATTCGGTTGGGTCGAGGATGGATGGCGATGGATGGCTCGTGGGCGAGGTATCCTCGGCGTCAATCTTGCCGGAGACGAGAGTTTACTCGATTGATTTTGGAAAACGTGTTACTGCGGCTTAATTCCGTCGCGCAAACGCGCGCATACGTGCTCGCGCACGGGCGACGGATTGATATTCAGAAGGTGCTCGGGGTAGGTTGGGGTGGGACCGAAATGCGTGGAAACGTCAGTGGTTGGTATGCAAGATTAGACCGAGAATGTGAAGACAGACTCGAACAAATGAACATCTGGCTCAATGCTTGGGAAGAGGCGCTCAGAACGCACCAACCCCAAGCGAGTCAACTGCCAAGTGATTGGCCCACTTTACCTGCTAGCCTGCTCACTGACCCGGGACATGTCTTGGATCACCTTCTGTGCCGGCACGATGCGGAATCGGATGGACGGAGCCCTCGTGGTGCACACCCTACTCCAACCCGCCTTGCCGATGCTATCATCGCTGACGAACTGAAGTCTGATGTGGTGCTAAATGGTTCAGAACCTATGCATTCCAATGTCAATCTCGCTGCACTACCCCCTGCTTTCAGGGCCCACGCAGAAGCCATTAACGGAGAAAAGGAAGCTGCCAGAGAAGCAGAGGTCGATGAAGAAACCGAACAGGAAATTGCCACGGGTGCACGCACGCGAACAGGCGTCCCCCTACCCTTTGCAGACCCCGCTGTAGGAGGCGGATTGTTCCCTTCACGTATTCTCAAATGGCATGGAGAGAAAATTTCAGAGGTCCCAATCGAAGATCGCGCTGAAGATACGCGCTTGTTGTTGACCTCGATGCAATTACTCGATGTCTGCGAAGTTGCTGGTGAAATGACGAAGCGGCGTTTGCTCCTTTCTGCAATACGTGCTGGTCTAGTTAGTCTAGATGATGAACCGATGGAAGGATGCCTAACTCGCAGTGAAGCGACGGCCATCTTCGAAGATGTGGTTCGTGTTGGCGATGCCCTCCGTGATGGTTGGCCTTGGAATGAACCGCCGCGACTTCTCATGGGTAATCCCCCTTGGTTGAGAATCAAAGATCGGTTCCGCGGTCACCCCGATGGAAGTAATCTACGAAAAGAACTTGGAGAAGAATTGAGAAGTCTTCGTGAAGAAAATGGTTCACTCCGATTTAGTACACTACGCGGGAATGTCAATCTTTACAGATTGTTCTTGGAAAGAAGTCTCCAACTTGTTCGAGCAGGTGGACGCGTTCGACTCATTGTACCCGATAGTCTGCTTCGAGAACAGAGCAGTGCTCCATTGCGACGATTGTTAGTCGATTCTCATGAATGGACTGGAATTTGGACTTTCCCTGAATCGGCTAGACTCTTTACAGGTGTTACACAAGGTGTTCTTATTCTCGGAATCACCGTCGATGGTATGAGTGAGGAACTGATTTGCCGTGGTCCTGCTGAAGCAAACGAACTTTGCTCAAAGAATGGATTGGACAAGGATGTACCTCGATTTAATCTCGATCGCGAACGTTGGGCTCGCTGGAGCCGCAAAGAATGGGCTGTGCCAAGATTACCCCGCAACCGATATGATCGGCAATCTCTACTTACTATCATTGACGATCTCGCAGACCTTCCGCGTTTGGCTGAATCTCATCACTGGCTTGCGGGCGAGAATCGTCTTCGTGTCCGTGTTGGCGAAGTAGACCAAACAACCTGGAGTGCTGACATCAAGCCTTGGAAGAAGGGGAGTCGAGGGACACCATTCATCCGTGGAATCCATTTTAGAAATGATGAGAAAAAGGGTATTTGGCTCCAACATCCATCGTTTAACTCCTCAATCGATGAGGATGCTGCTGAACGTAAGCAGGCACAATGGCGTGGACCCATTAAAGCTCCAAAACATCCGCGTCTCGCTTGTCAAGCGATTGTCAACGCACAACAATTGCGACGATTGCGATGGGTTGTTCTGCCCGCTGGTTGTGTACTAGGGAATTCTGTCAACCATCTCGAATTACCCGAAGATGTCGCTGATCGAATCTCCGAACAACGTGGCAACCTCAATTCTGCGCTTTCATGGCTTTGTGATTTACTGAATGACAAGCGATTGGACGCATGGGCCCGCGCATGGGCAGCGAACAACAATGTCAATAATTATGAATTGGAAATGTTGCCCCTCCCGCCGTCTGAAACGGCTATTTCTGCTCAATTTGTTTGATTCCGACATCCGGTATCTATCTGCAGGTTTACGGTAATAAAAAACCGCAATGCCCAAGACTTCATTAAGCGGTGCACTACCATATCCGAACATCTGCAATCGTAGAGGGGAAACTGGAAGATGGGCATACATCCAAAAATCGGAGTAACGGGGCTCCCCCGTAGTGGGAAGTCTGCGGTGATGACGAAGGTCGTCAGTATGCTGGAAACTGAGAGGCTTGCCGAAATGCGTGCTCGTGGCGACGATGTTGAGTCGGCTAAATTGTTGGGCGGTATGCGTTGCGAACCCGTAAGTGAAAATGGAGAAAGAGTCGGTTTCAAGTGCATCAATTTCCAATCGGGTGAAGAGGCAGTTATTGCCCACAAAGGCATTGATTCTCGGATGCGTGTTCTTGGATACGGTATCGACACAGAAGCGATTGAGAGAATTGCAGTACCTGCAATCCAAGAAGCGATGGATGATTACGAAATTCTCGTGATTGATGAGATCGGTAAATTCAGTGTTGAAAGCGAGGCTTTTGTCGAAGTGGTTCGAAAAGCGATGAAGGAAGACAAACCCACCCTACTGACTCTTCACAAGAAAAGTCGCCATCCACTACTACAGGACATTCGTCGTCGTGACGATGCGCGAATCCTTGAGGTGACACCGGTCAACCGTGCACTGCTGCCCTACAAAATTCACAAGTTAATTCGAGAGACCTACTAGGTCACTCCTCTTCACCGTGAGTAGATTCTAGCATCTTGGTTTCCATATTTGCCCACGCACCTGAGAGACGATCTGTGTCGTGTGCGTCCAAATGTTCCTCTGACAATCGCTCAGAGATTTGCGACTCGGATTCATTTGGAAAATACTTTCCAAATGGAGGGGATATTCCGGATTGTCTCGCGGTTCGATAAACAAATCCGAGACCAAGGCCCAGTACAGCACCCCCTGGAACCAACCAACCGATGGGTGAAGATGCTGTGCAGGTTTCATCGATGAGTGAAGCATCGGGTGCAGGACAATCATCTGGAGGTAAACGGCCATCAATTAATGCAAATGCCGTCGCGAGTAAAAGTGTGATTCCAAGGCCAAAAAAGAGGCGCTCGGCGGCGCGCGCAGATGTCTGCATTGACCCTGCGAGGGGTGGTCGGCGCATCAAACCCACGGCGGAAAGGGAACACGAAAGGTTGAGACACCCATTTCGCACGCAGCAACCTGAGGATTGGAGATGTCAGACGTTCCCGATGGCCTACGATACACGAAAGAACATGAATGGATACGAATGGAAGATGGTGTTGCTGTCATCGGTATTACCGATTATGCACAACACGCATTGACCGATATCGTCTGGATTGAATTTCTTGCTGATGTAGGAGATTCTGTTGAAGAAAACGAATCGTTCGCGAGTGTTGAATCAGTCAAATCTGTCTCTGATATCTATGCACCACTCACTGGAACCGTTGTTGCACTAAACCATGATTTACAAGATGCGCCTGAAGCGATGAATGAGAATGCTTACGGTTCTTGGATTGCCAAAATCGAACTCGCTGATACAGGAGCCGTCGATGGGCTTCTCGATGCGACAGGGTATGCATCTCTCATCGGAGAATAAACATGAACGAGTCGATCCCACTCGCTGACCGAATCACGCTCTATTTCGATGGTTCCTGCCAAGAAAATCGGAACGTGACCGCAGAAACTCCTGCAGGGTGGGGTGTAGTGATTGTTCGAGGGGATTCCGGACTTGGCAAAGGCGACGGAGAGGTGATCGAAGAATTGAGTGGTTCTGTCATTACATCCGCTGATGATGATGGGTTCTTGGGTGCCGAGATTGGTAGTAACAACACTGGTGAACTTTCGGCCATTGCTCACACATTGCGTTGGTTGCTGATGGAAGGAAGTACGGACGCAGTGACGATTCGTGGAGATTCTCAGTATGCATTACACATTGCAAGAGGAGAGTGGCGTGCAAAAGCAAATCGAGAATTGGCGGCAAGAGTGCAGGCGTTGTGGAATGAAGTTACCTCATTACGCCCCGTTGAAGCTGAACACATTCGAGCACACAGAGGGCATCGATGGAATGAACGGGCTGACCATCTGGCTTGGCGTGCGTGTATTGGTGAAACGCCGTTACCATTACAATTCTGGAAACCCGGAACTCGTTAATCGAGCGCTCCGGTTTGTTTATACTTGTAAATTGTACATCCAATACGTGTAATCAAAACTACATCAATGATTCCTAGAATGAAGAGAGGCATGATCAAAACGCCCCCCCACTCGGATCCCATATTGTAGATTTCAATCAATACGATTCTTGTTGGCGAGGTGGGGTCATAATTGACCAATGCTGGAATCTCCCGAGGCCCGGGACGCAATGTTCCATTTCGATTATCAGGTGATGAAATTTCACTGCCTAACGTGTTAGTGCAATGCCATGTGCTCTCATTATCGTCGTATTCACAATAATACCACCATATGTCATAATCATCTGCAATTCCATCGCCGTCACTATCCCAGTAACATGACCAGGTATTGTCCTCATCCTCAGGGGAATGTCCTTCCCATTCACATGTATCATAGTGAACCCAATTAAAGGATTCATCCATGTAATATGTATCTATGACAATCATTCGATTGGACTCGCTACAGGGGTCATCCCATGGACCAACCGCTTCTGTCTCTGTACATCTAAGCGGGATCTCAATTCGCTCATTTGCAGAATTGTTCACGCCTTCGAAGGGGCATTTCCATATTGTGGATTCGACATCAGGGTCTTCTGAACAATATATGACAATTGAACCTGAGAAATATTCCTCTCCAGTTTCGTCGTCCCACCAAACATCGAAGTCTTCGGTGAACCATCCCGTGGTGGTTGGCCAATCTTCTGACCCTTCAACATCCTGAGGGGATATTTCTGACATAGATGCTGTATCCAACGCCATCATAGCCGCTATGCCGTTAATGACCAGAAGGATTGCGATTCCCCCAATGAGGGCGAATGAGGTTCCAAAGGCAAAGGTGTCAAGGATCTTATTTGATTTGACACCGTACAAATCATCTGCAATTCCATCCCCGTCTAAATCAACACCGGAAGATCTTGTGTGGTCTTCATCTGATTCGAGAGAAGGAAGCGAAGTGGAAGTGTCGCCTGGAACAAAATTTCCGACAATATACTTTTCAGGGTGCATGATTGAATTATACGTCGCCATACAACAGAATCCAAAGAGGCCAATCCCGCACAATGGGAAAATAAGGAAACAGAAGATGAAGAAATCCACTCCGGATAAACCGGGTAGTAGGACTGCCTCTTCGTGATTGTCTGGATTGACATATACAGTTACATTCTTGCCGGAAGGGTAATCGTCATCAGCATTTTCTGACCAAGAATTGCAACTACCCTCCTTACTGTAACTGAGTTTAGAGCCACCATAGGTTCTATTTTCGATTGTATATTCATATTCAACCCATAGGCAGTATGTGGTTGAGGATCCTCCTTCAGAATCCTGACTCACTTCTGTGTTCACACCACTATCAATGATAACTCCGTCAACAGGCGTCCACTCATCAGTACCTAAATCTGCAGTAATATCTCCGACAATCCACGTAGTAACAAATACGCTTACGGTGCATACAACGAGGGTGATTACCCAAAAAATCGCAAGGCCTGCCCACGTGCCTTCTCCAGGGGTATAGTCGCTTTCTGAGTGGTCGGCATCGTCGCTTTCTGAGTGGTGCCATTCTCGATCTGGCTCCTCCCCATTCAGCAGCATCAGTGCAAAATCCAAGAAATCTTGGG
>JAPKEY010000261.1 GCA_028821815.1 Candidatus Poseidoniales archaeon
AAGGACCCGGTGGCGATGCTGTTGCTTTGCATTTCGATTATTTTGATGAGGACCGTCAACCGATTGAATTGGGATGGTGTGCGGGGCACTCTGCTGGACCGAACGGTTACCACTACCACTACGACGCCAACTGTATCTACTGGGAACCTGGAATGGGAGAGGACATGAGTGATTACGACCTATCCATGATTCGAAGTGACCAGCATAGCCCAATCGTCGGTTGGGCATTTGATGGATACCCCATTTACGGAATGTACGGCTATGATGGCGATGGAACGACTATTCGAGCCATCACATCCTCGTATGTTGTGGAACGTACCCAAGATGGCGGAGATCAAGGATACAATGGAATCGATGACTGGAACTACATGGGTGGCGTCGGAGATTTAGATGAGTGCAACGGTCGATTTGGACCTACACCCGAATATCCGGATGGAATTTACCACTATGTCAGCACAGCTCTTTCAGGATCACCAACTGCAGTCACTGACACCAATGGGCAAACGGTTGGCATGATTGGATTCCCCTACTTCCTACTGTGCTACCATGGGGTCGCGGATGTCAATGGTCAAGACCTCGGTGGCGGGCAAGGGCCACCAGGTGGTGGTGGTGGACCTGGCCCCGGCCAATCAGATACAATCTACGGATACGGATTCATGCCTGATAACATCGAATGGGAGCCACCGATGGCTGGATTGGGTCTTACACCCTCTCTGATGGAAGTCGTACAAGGATTGCTATTCTTGGCAGCCATCATCGTGCCCTCACTCAAAATGAGAATCAACAAAAAATCCACAGGGAACTCTTTGAACTCAAATCAATTCTGAAATTATCTCAGTAGACTAGTGGCAAGAAGGCATTAGCGGCCATCTCACAGGCGTTTGCCACATCATCCAAGCGCTGGAGGACACGATACATGTGCATGGCGGCAAGAGGATTGTCATCGCCTTCACTAAATACATGGGATGCTGCAGAAACTTCTGCTTCATCGGCTTGATGTTCGAGCAAATTGACATCGCGTATGAATTGTCGGAGAGCCCCACTTTTCTTCTTGGCGAAGCCAGAGATTGCATAGTCGTGTAAGACTTCAACCGTGTCCTCATACTTGGCAACGGTTTTAGATACGGTTTCGGCCATCGTCAGCAAACGCTTGCGCGCCTCCTTGTTATCATACAGAGGACGGAAAGAAAGTTGTTCGGCAACATTCTGGGCATAGTCTGCAATTCGATCTTGTCGTGCAACCATATGCAAGAAGGCGGTCTTGTTAACAGGAAGTCGTACACCCGTTCCGAGCATATCGCGAATCTCAGCTTTGATTCCATCGGCCACTAATTCAGCCTCTTGTGTTGCTTTAATTGAGGCCGCTGGGTCATTGTCGGACACTGCATCATTCACCGCTTTTAGCATATGACTGACTGTGGTTTCAACCGCGATAGCATGCTCATGGAAGACTTGGAACACAGATTTAGCCGCACCAGGGGTGGGCTCCCCCATCGGCATCTCAGAGACCACGATGGGAACT
>JAPKEY010000072.1 GCA_028821815.1 Candidatus Poseidoniales archaeon
TCCCTTCATCTTCGACGGGAATGTTCCAGCGCTCACGGAGATGTGACGCCCAAGCCGCACACAAACTCTTGCGACCTTCCCCCCGAGTATAGTGAGTATCTCCTTCTCGAATAGCATTAATTGCAGCATCAGAAATGGCTTGTGGTGTATCGAATGCAGGCTCACCTACTGTCAGTCGTACAACGCCTTCAGGAGGTGGCGCGAGGAAGGCCTTGAAGCCCCCACGAAGATTTTCCAAATGATCCGGAATCCTAGGCATAATCACACCAGGTGTCCCCTAAGGGACACCCTTTGCACGAACCAATTGGCCTTGAAGGTGCTGCTGGCGTCATTGATTATTTGCTCAACTCAAATCTGAATACCACACAGCATCCACCATTCGGCGACTAGCATATCTCAAGCAACCCCCTTCTCTTGACGGAATGCAACGTAGTTCATCGCATTCTCAGCCGTCCAATGCATCAATGACCCATCTGTTGCTAGTCTCTCATCACTCGAATTAACTGGACCTTGCTCATGATGAACAGTCCGAACCAAATGGTCATGGCCAAGAACCAGTGCTTTCTTTAGCACTCCTGAAGCAATACCCAACGACCGTTTGTCAGTCTTAGACCAGTAGGCGTCCCAGGGGTGTGTATGCACCCAGAGACGGAGTGGAATACGGGAACCGACAGGGGGGGACAGACGCACCATTCCGGGTGTACCCACATCTACCCACACCAGCCCTTGGTCATCGAACAGTACAGCGACTTCTCGTTTGAGGGCATCCGCTAGGTTCCACAGATTTTGCCAATCCCTTTCCACCGCATAGAAAGCAATGCTCTGAAGAATCGCATCTGCCCGAAGGTCGCTTCCCTGAACAGCACGTAGCACATCCTGCTTGGGATGGAGTCTTGGAAGTACAGCCTCCTGCGGCACAGGCTCGGTCCCTTGAACCAAATCTTGTTTCTCTATATCGCTCATTCTTGTTCCTCCTCTGCAACCTCAGGCAAGGGTAAATCACCCATGTGAATCGTGTATGTACGGCCCTGCGGTACTTGCGCTCCACGAAGCCATTGAATAACCCATTGAGCGCCATGTGAAGCCGCCTCAGCAAATCCAAACTGAATGTTCCCTGTCTCTACAGCCTCTTCCAGTTGACAACTCGCAGATTCTCCATCTGGAAGTGTTGGAAACATGTTGAGAACTCGAACATCATCTAAATGACTCCACATCAGGAAACCATCTCCGCGACATCGCAGGTCCAACCAAGCCCCGGCATTCTCGTGCACAAGTCTTCGTGGTTCTTCACGATCTACAGCTACAACCACCAAGTCGTACTCTGAAAGGTTAGTATCTGCCGAAAAGTTCTCTCCGACAGGAATCAAAAACACACCACGCTCTTCGGTAATCCCTACATCTTGAAGTTGACGAACAAGCGCCTCAACCTTCGGCTTGCCTACATCAGCAGCAGCAAACCGTTGGTGCGGTAGATTTCGTTCCTCTACAATGTCGCCATCCATCAAGGTAAGTGAAATCATTCCATTTTGTTTTGTTAGATCACTAAAGGCAACAGCACGTGATACAATATCAGTAAGCAACCCCCCAATTCCGCCAACCCCTATAATCAACACACTCGCCATCATTCATTCCTCCTCGTTGTACAAATCTTTCAGCGCCCGCGCCCGAATCTCCAGAAACTCATCTCTGTTTTCGGCATTCTGCAACTCCTCAAGATACGCGACATATTTGACTACATCTGCAAATGTCACATCTGAGGGTGTTAATCCTGCCGCCCAAGCAACAGGATAGGACTCTCGCAGTTCACGACGCAACGTGTTCATCGGTAGTTCCAGAGCACTGCGCAAGTCATCAGCTAGCAACATGACCGTTGCAACCACGTGATCCCCCGGCCAGCAGTCCGGGGTCTTGTCACGTCGATCGTGAATGCAAATGGCCTCCCAATCACCATCCCGTAAATCGTGCCAGTGAATCTGGAAATCCATCATCTGTCTGAACGCATGCATCAGTGTGCCGATTGCACCATCCTCATCAAAGTCAATCTCGTTCAATCGCTGCTCCATCAGACGGGCTGCGCGCGGGCGAAAGTGAACGGAAATTCGGTACGGTGCTCCTGATGACCCTGGCACACGAATCGCGAAGGATTCTGCATCGTATTGCCGTGATTCTCCCCCGACATCAATCGTCGCACCTACATCATCCAGAACTTCGCACATGAACTCTAGCGAGCGATTGTGCGGCTCTAGGCCGTCACATCCAAAGGTCTTCAGAACCCACTCTTTCAATTTCTTCTTCTTCTTTTCATCATCTATATTTTCCATTTCTTACACTTCCTATTCCTCATCACCCAGAGGTAGGGGTGGCCCCTTATCCCGGGGCCGTGGGATCCAGTCCTTTCACTGGCAATCAATTGCGGGCGGGCGGTCACCCCCGTCCATCGGACGGGGGCGTACCTGTCATCATCTCAGCCACGAAGGCCGGTATGTCTAGATATCTGGGTTCCAGTCCTTTCAGCAGCCACCGATAAGACCGGGCAACACTCGCAGGGTCGATGCTGTGGAAAGGTTCGCCTCATCAATCTGGTTCGCCTGAACCAGATTGTTGTCGACGTATATCCACGAGCTCGAATTCTCCTGAATCGCCTCAACCGCTTCGGCCGGGCTCATATCGAGTTCCTGTGTGTGTCCTGTCTTGTCAGCAATCTGCACTTTAATCACGTGATTCATTAGCATATACCTCCAATTTGGATGACCTCGTCTACGAGCCGAGTCCGGCTCTTCACCGGAATGTAGTCATTGGATTCGGACGTCACTCCTCTTCCTCCTCTTCAGACCAATCATCTAGATTGGTTTGGAATCGATCAATGACTCGACGCCATTGATTGAATAGATCTCGATGGTCTCGCTGTTCACCAGGCATATTGCCCAGAGCACGGCGCCATAGGTGCTCGATATTCGCGTTGCGCCCATGCTGGCCACCCCGACGAACTCGTTGTTCTCCAAACACATGAGGGGCCAATGTGTCAATGTGGCGAGCTGACACTTGGTCATCATAGAGAGCCAGAACGAGATTGACAAGAATATCGCCGAACACGACTGTGTGTGCGTTGACTGGGTCAATACAAATCGATGCATTCCGCTCATTCCTCTCGCGTGAAATGGTGTAGTAAGGTGGGTGCGTCCGTGGTCTGATTCGGTAGAAATTCCCTGAACTACCAGTCACGCGTATGTAATCATCCACAAAGGTAGCACGGTCGCCCAAATCATTGACAACCTCTTGTAGGAATTGGAATGATCTCGCCCATGGTTCTGGGTCTCTAGCAAGGAACTCATCCTCGCCGGTTAACCATATGAACAGCCCTGTGATGAAGCGCCGCTTGTTGGCAAGCCCGCAGTCACCACGTAGAATATGCGCAATTTGCTTGCGTAGTAGCGGATTCGTAGGCAGGTGCATGACTCCAGCATCTTCCAACTTCGCGAGTTCTTCGATGATTACATCGTTCGCCAGATAGGGTAATGATCCATTGTTTGGAGATTCCTGTAATTCCATAGTTGGAAGTGCAACCCCCCATGCTCCGTCATTGAGTGGACCAAGATACGGGAACCCCATCTCAAAAATCATGCGTCGTCCTGCCCAGATTCCTTGCCCATGAGAATCTCGCATCTGTTGGAACCTATCCCGCATCTCTACGCGCTCCCCTATGCTCATGTTGGGGTCTGGTCGAATCCACGCGGGCACTCTTCGTGTCCGTCGTAGGGACATACGAACCCAACCGTTACAACAAGAACAGACTTTGATACGCCCGCCTCTTCGAATCTGTTTCAGGTTCTCCGAAGAACGACCACAACTGTCGCATATACCCTGATTAAAAGTCATCGATTTCATCTCCATTCCTTGCCTTTTATAAGCGGATTAAAGGGCGCATAAACCGTAGCACCGGGCCGCAATCACTCACGGCCTACCTTCAGGTTCGTAGGGGGTATTTGAAGCGATGCACACAGGCTTCGGACAAGTCACTAATATCGCCCTGCTTTGCGATGGTCCACCCATCGAGGTTACGCGCTGAGTCTCAACGATAGAGGTCACCGCTCATTGAGTCATTTGAAGGGGGTGGTGGCAGGGACGGAGTCTTCTCGTGGGCCACCCGGCGACGGTCCTGGATATCATCCACAGCCGCCACGATGTCCGACCACTGCAATTCTCTGCGATCGTTATACATCGCAACCAGAGTCGCTGTCGAGAACACTTCAGCCAGCCACGCTCCACTGAAACCCTTCGTCATGCTGACCAACTTAGCCAACTCCTTCTCTGTAGGTGTGATGCTGTTTGCTTCACAGTGTTTCTCAAGCATAGGATATCGTGCGTCAGAATCGGGCAGGCCGATTGTGATGATGACGTCGAAGCGACCGGGACGATCGCGTAGAGCATCGTCCAAATCTTCAACGAAATTCGTCGTTGCAATTGTGAATACACCCTTGTTTTCATCGACTCCATTCAATGCTTGGAGAACCTCCCCTAGAATGGGGTGTGATGCAACCTTTCGACTCAATCCGCCCGCACTATCAATGTCTTCAAGAACGACGACAGAAGGCGCAAGTCGGCGCGCTATGTCGTAGATTGTGTGCACACATCGTCGTTGAAGATGCTCTGAAGTCATGACGATGAAAGTCGTATCGGGATAGGATTCAATCATCGCTTTGATGGCCATGGTTTTGCCACAACCAGGGGGGCCAGAGAGAATGATGCCCCGACTGGATTTGAGATTGGTCTCAGCGATAACGCTCAGATTACGGATGAACGTGTGAGCATGGAGGTCGAGCTTCAATTTGACCTGATCGGTTAGATGAGGCTCTTCAATGACACCAGTTCGGGCAATCCAAGAGAAATCAGCTTTCCACGCTTTACCACGTAGTGGGCTGTTAGCCCAAGCATACTCGATGAAAGCATCTAGGTATTTTTTTGCAAATTCTCTAGTGTCTTTACAACCTGAGAGGTAACTGATTCGTAGACGGATATCACCGTCCCCGTCAACTTCCACAGTGAAGACCATTGGCCCATGTTCGGTACTGACGTAAATCTGACCTTCATTCATGACTTGGACAGTTTCTCCCGAGCCAAGGTCGACCAAGGAATATGTTGGCGCTTCTTCGTGTTCGCCCCATCGGGTCCAACGAACCTCGGAATCAACTTTGAATTTCTCGGAGTCGATGAAGTTCGGCAAAGTCGAAATCATCAAGACGCCCAGTCGGGCATTCCAGAATTTGCTGATACTTGCTACCTTACCACCAACGTAACCTTCCACTTTTCGGATTTCAGCCGTGGTGGGGTCACGAGCCTTCTTCGTGGGGTTGAATGCTTTTGAGAGCCCATGAATCGTCCCCATAGTCCCTTCTTCACCGTTCTCGAAATGAATTGTCACTTCATCCTTTTTACCGTTCTTTTTCTTGCTGTTTTTGCCGTTTTTATTTTCCATTTTTTCACTTCCATTTGGTACTAATCATTGATTGAGAGAGTTCGTAACCTCATCCGCTACTATTGCAGCATCTAACCGGATGAGCAACTTTTCGAGGATGCGCATCAGGCCACGCACCGTCACTTCTGATACACCAGCGACTTTGCAGACTTGAGATTGGGTTTGGCTGTGGCCACTGTTCTGTGCGGCCTTGTATAGAATTGCGGCCGCAACGCCTGCTGGCTTCTTGCTCTGCCAATCCAACGAATCGCCGACGCGGCCCCACAGGTTGTTGGCCTCGCCGAGCACAGTTGCTGGCAAACCGAGATCACTGTGGAACTTGTCTAGATACTCATCAGGTCCAGTGATGTGATGCGCTCCAAGACAGCGCGACAGGAGCCGAATGGTACGCTTTAGTTCCTTCATGGCTAATTCTTCGGTCATGTCGAATGATTGCGCAATCTCTTCGATCCGTCGGGGCAAGTGGGCTTCACGAGCGGCCACATAGACGCACGCTGCAGACACCCCTCGGATACTTCGTCCAGTGACGATGTTTTCATTTGCAGCATATCGATACAGACGAGAAGCCTCCTCAACCAGAGAGGGAGGTAGATTGCCGCGGTCACGGATGAACTGCATGGCCGTAGAGAGGTTTCGCGCGCGAGATTGCCGATTCTTGCTACGCTCATCAATCAGAATTCGACGACGCCAACTTCGAGCTTTGCTTCCTTTGATACCATGAATCCGTGCACCCGCACCAGAGATATCGCTGCGCGAGATAGTCGTGTTGAGGCCTTTGTCGGAAAGTGATTCTCGGGCAGGAGCACCAACCCGGGAGCGATCTGCACCATCTGAATAATTGGTCCATTCAGCCCCTGGGTCAATTGCATTCACTTCGGAAACGTTCCCACACTCGTAACAGTAGGTTTCGCCCCGTACTTCGTCTTCGTTCCACTCTGTGGCACCACAATTCTTGCATGGTGTGGTTTGACCCACAGTTCGACGTTGGGACGGTCGTCCCGCACCAACAGATTTCTTTCGCGATTTTTTGTTTGTTTTTTCCATTTTTTCACTTCCAATATTTTTCTTTTATAACCGATTGATGAGGCGAGTAACGCCACCGAGGACATACCATCCTAGCGCGGCTTTCTGCAGACCCCGTAGGAGGTTATGAACCCCTCGTCGAATCCAATGTCAGCTGACGTATTTTCACTCCAATTCGGCCCCAGTCAAAGGGACGAATCACTCATCCCCCGCGTCCTGCCCCAGCATTTCCCGTAGACGCTCGTCAACCTCCATCCCAGGGTAAATTTCTCGAAATCTTCTCCGCCAACCCATACGATCCCCCGTTCGCCCACGAATTTTATATTGCGAAGGCAAGTGCCTAAATAGCGGGGTTATTTTCTCAGCAGTAATCAGGTCATTTCGCAACGCCAGCAATAATCCAGCAACAATGTCGCCAAGAATCACATCATCCTCGCGTACCCCCTCTTCCGTTGACTTTTCGACATGAATGCAAATCGGCTTCGTCATATCGTCACCAAGTCTAGCAACCTTTCGCACCTCAAAGTAGTCACCTGCATTCAAAGCAGGTGCAATCAAATTCTTCCCCGGTTTCTCGGGCGCAATTCGATACAGATTCCCACTAATTCCATCAACGTAAATGCCGTCAGTACCAACTCTTACTGAACCAGCAAATTCCTCCACCAATTCGCGAACCCATTGAAATGACAATGCCCACGCCTTTCGGTCGCATGTCAAAAATTCCCTCCCAACATGAGACGACCATAGAAGAATCGCCACACGACAACGGTCAGCAATATGCTCACCCACAGCACCATCTGCCATTCGGGTAAACTCCTCCCGAATTGCGGGAACCTTTGGCGCAAATGCCCCCGTCATCGTATCAATCAGCGACATCCACGGCTCGCGCCAGTACAGGTACGCCAATTCTTCAAGTGGCCGAGTATCTAGTCCATGATATCGATCAAACATTAATTCAGGTAACACACTTGAA
>JAPKEY010000073.1 GCA_028821815.1 Candidatus Poseidoniales archaeon
TGTTTAGTAGCACCAAGCACATTGCGAGTGCTTCTACAGTACTCAACCTCCCTGGTTTACCCCATGAAACGGGGTTGGCTGCGAGAACTAATGGAAGTGTTCTCCCCTCCAGCCTAGGTGATGATGATTTGACTTGTTTTAGTGATTCAGTCAACCGTTTCCATGAGCAATCCAGTGCAACCAATGCTGCGCCTTTTTCAATCATTGGTAAATCATCTGGACCCAAAATAATGCCTGCGGCAGGATCTAGCAAATATCCACGACGGGGGGGGCGGCGGGTGTTGAAATGCAAAGTGGCCAAGTCACGTGCAGCCAATTTTCTGGCTGTGCATTTTTTGGGATCATCTTGCTCCAAATGAATGATGTGCAATGGCACATCTGGCCCCATCTAATCACCTCGAAGTTCCTTCTTGGCTTGCTCATACAAATCTTCCATTGTCATCGGTCGATCTGATGTTTGTTTCACTATGGATTCTTCCTCAATCGTGCGCGTAACCAAGAGTTTCATGTCAAGAATTCGTTCAAATTTTTTGGTAACTGAATCTGTAGGATGTTTTCCTCCTTCAGTGTGTTGAATGATATTAACACGTTCAGCCATACGTTTCGCGAGTTCACGTTGATCCCAACCCTTCTCTTCGCGGGCGAGTCGTATCGCAGATGCAAAATCACTCCGTAATTCTTCACTATGTCTAACCATGATGTCTTTGCCCTTCTTACCAGTGCCACCAAAGCCACCACTTGTCTTACCACTAGGAACTCCAGAAGGTGCTCGTACCGGGGTGGGTTTTTCAGTGACGCTAAGTCCCATCCGTTCTAGGCAATTTTGACAGGCTTCAATCGATGAACGGCCCTTCATGGCAGTGCGAGTTCCTACCTTTACTGCGCCGCAAACTTCACACTCACCCATGGTACCACTCGCCGCTGGTCTTGGGAACTACTCTTCAACTTTCACTTTACCTACAACCTGTGTGTAAATCTTCATCAACGTTGCCGCTGCCGACCGACCATGTCTTCGGACTCAGACGCCATCAACCCTGGCAGGGACGAAGCACTTCCTCATCGCGAAGAAGAGGGTATTGATGGTCAACTATCTCGCCTTGAGAGTGACTTTAGAGAACTCACTGAAAAAGCGCAAAATCTACTAACTGAGCGCGTTTATCTCGAAAATGAAGTTAGTCAACAAAAAAAGAAAGTGAATCGCCTAGAAGAAGAAATACGAATGCTCCGAACTCCCCCTCACATTGTTGGACATGTACAAGATCGAATTAATGATGAGAAAGTTGTTGTCCGTTCATCCAATGGTACTGTGTTTTTGGTTTCGGCCAACCAACGTATTGACCAAGATTTACTCAAACCGGGCGCGCGTGTTGCACTGAACCAGGACACACTGTCGGTTATCGAGGTCTTGCATGATGCCTGGGATCCACTGGTAACTGGAGCCGAAATGTTCGATAAGCCTGATATTTCATACAGTGACATGGGCGGAATTGATGAACAAATCCGACTTATCAAGGAGAGTATTGAATTGCCACTAACATCACCTGAATCATTTACCCGATTTGGTATTGAACCTCCGAAAGGAGTTCTACTCGTCGGCCCACCTGGGTGTGGCAAGACCATGCTGGCCAAGGCTGTTGCTTCTTCAACGGATTGCACATTCATTAGATTAGTTGGAAGTGAATTGGCACAGAAGTACATTGGAGAAGGGGGGCGTATGGTGCGTGAATTGTTCGACTTAGCGCGTGAAAAGGCTCCATCAATCGTTTTTATCGATGAAATTGATGCAATCGGTGCTAAGCGACTGGATACGGCGACCAGTGGGGATCGAGAAGTGCAACGCACATTGATGCAATTACTAGCTGAATTGGATGGTTTTGATTCCTTAGATGATGTAAAGTTGATTTCTGCTACCAACCGACCTGATATTCTTGATGAAGCATTACTGAGACCTGGACGGTTTGACCGAATTATCGAAATTCCATTGCCGGACGAGGATGGGCGCACTGCTATTTTGAAAATCCACTTGGGTAAGATGCCCAAAACCAAAGACCTCTCAATTAAGAAAATTGTGTCAAGGACCAAAGGTTTCAGTGGTGCAGATCTGAAAGCGACCTGTGTTGAAGCCGCAATGGTTGCAATTAGGGCTAAGAGGAAATCTGTCAATCCGAAGGATTTCAAGACCGCGATTGAAAGAATTTCTGAAAAGAAGGCCAGTTCATCCCTAGGAGACGCCCCCGAAAATCTGTTCCACTGATGCGAACACTCATGGATATCCTCTGATGAGCACACACCATGACGGCACTGGTGGAGTGTGTGCCAAATTTCTCAGAAGGCCGCGACAAATCGGTTATCAAAGCGATTACAAACGCCATGGTATCAGTCGAGGGAGTGTCCTTACTTGATGTCGACATGGGTGCTGATTTTAATCGTACAGTCGTCACTATAGTCGGCCCACCCGATGCAGTTCTAGAGTCTGCCATTAATGGTAC
Source organism: Candidatus Poseidoniales archaeon (assembly GCA_028821815.1). Classification (GTDB taxonomy): domain Archaea; phylum Thermoplasmatota; class Poseidoniia; order Poseidoniales; family Thalassarchaeaceae; genus MGIIb-P. The sequence goes on from JAPKEY010000073.1 coordinate 2,490, forward strand.
ACGGGTCGCAATGGAGCGAATTGACATGTCGACTCATTCTGGGGAGCATGCCAGAATGGGTGCAGTTGATGTTGTTCCATTCATCCCAATATCGGGTACATCAATGGCAGACTGTGTCGATTTGTCTGTCAGATTCGCCGAGCAAGCAAGTGAGGAATTCGGTCTACCCGTCTATCTGTATGCAGAATCTGCACGCGTCGATGAACGGATTAGACTACCTGATATTCGCCGCGGCGAGTATGAAGGCCTTAAGGACAAATTCTCTGACCCTGATTGGCACCCTGATTTTGGTCCTGCAGAATTCAAACCCACCATGGGTGCAACAGCATCCGGTGCTCGGAATATCCTGATTGCATACAATGTCAACCTAAACACAAATGATAAGCCATCAGCAAATCAAATCGCGGGGAAATTACGATCTAGTGGGGTTCTCAAGAAGGACGCTAGGGGCCAGAAAATCATTGGCCCTGATGGTAAGCCTGAACGGATTCCGGGGCAATTCCAATCATTGCAAGCAGCTGGGTGGATGTACAACGATGATATTGCGCAGGTTTCCATGAATCTACTGGACTATTCACTTACAGGCTTACATACTGTTACAGAAGCCATCCGTAATGAGGCTGCGATAATGGGGTTGAAAGTTACTGCTGGTGAAATAGTTGGACTTGTTCCATTGAATGCTATCTTGAATGCTGGGGAATTTTACATTGATGATTCAGATAATACTGACACTCGAGGACTTGTAAATGCAGCAATTTCCGGGTTGAAATTAGATGTCTTGGGCGAATTTATTCCCGAAGAACGAATCATTGAATGGGCCGCAGAGGTGATTGAATGAGCGAATATGGCGACATGACATTGGATGAGTATCGTGACGCATTGGCCTCAGATTCCCCCACACCAGGGGGGGGCAGTGCAGCCGCCGTCTCTCTTTCGCAAGCAGCTGCCTTGGCAACTATGGTTTGCAATTTGACTGAAGGTAGAGAGAAATGGAAAGATGGTTGGCCTGCAGCTGAAAAAACACGTTCTGTTGCTGCACCATTACTAGAACTTGGCCATTCGTTGGCATCCCGTGATGCACTGGCGTTTGATCGTGTCATGTTCGCATACAGAATGCCCAAAACGACAGATGAAGAAACTGCTATTCGCTCAGAAGCAATTACTGATGCGACAATTTTAGCCTATACAGTCCCAATGGAGACAGCACACGCCGCATTCATTCTACTGCAATCACTTTTGGAATTGGCACAAAATGGAAATGCGAATGCGATTACTGATGTTGGAGTTGCTGCACTACTTGCCAGTGCAGCGTGTAAAGGGGGTTTATTCAATGCGGAAATCAATTTACAGTCGCTTGATTCTACTGAATTTGAACAATCATATATCGATATGAAAGCCTTACGCAAGCGTTGCAGTGAAGTTTCACGTGAAATCATGAAAGCGGTTCACAGTCGAATGCTGTCCTAAGTGCAGATTCGAGGCGGTCCATGGCAGCGATGATTTCAGATACGCTGACAGCCCCAATGCTGATTCTGAACCATCCTGTTTCCTCTTCCAATCCGAATGCTTGGAATGGAACTATGGCGACACCAGCGGATTCCAATAACCATTTACGAATCTCTTCATTGGTTTTCACCCCTAATCGTTGAAATAAATCAAAACGTGTCGATAAGTAAATTCCTCCTTCTGGCTGGACATAACTGACACCATACTCAGAAAGTTTTCCGAGTCGTTCCTGTAGAACGGACATCCTATCGGCGATTCTTTGATCCAAGTCAACAAAATATTCCTCCAGTACCTCCGGTTGTGCATATAGTTTAGCAGCAGCCTTCTGAATTGGGCGAGCAGGCCATGCCCCCATGTGCCCAATTAAGGCAACTACTGGGGGTGCCAAGGCAGGAGGGAGGGCCATCCAACCAAGTCTCAACCCCGTTCCAGTCAATGATTTTGATATGGCATCCAACGTGATGGTATAGTCGCATATCTCTGGGCATACTTGAACGGGGTGTACATGCTCGATGTGTTCAGCAGTCATGGTTGAGTATACTTGATCATACACGAGCATCACAGGCTTACGCCCCTCATTCTCACGTATTCGATTCTCAGCTAGAATGACTTTGCATATGGCGCTCAACTCATCACTTGTAAAACAAGTACCAGTGGGATTGAGTGGACTGTTCAAAATCAAAACACGAATTTCCTTAATCCGTTGTTCAATGGCTTTGGCTGTCGGCAGAAATCGACTTTCTTGTGTACCGGGTATTGGGATGTCAACAGCATCGTTGAGATGCACATAGTAGTGATTATTCCATGCGGGCACACCGTGTGCAAGCCCATCGCCGGGTTCAAGAAATAATCGAAATGATGCATAGAGAACCGGACGCGCACCAGAGCCTACGATGATTCCATCTGAACCAACATCGACTTCATATTTGTGTTTCATCCATTGAGCCAGACTTTCGCGTAATTCAGGCAACCCTGCAGCAGGTGGGTAATTGGTCTCGCCTTTGGTTACTGCATCGACAATTCCCGTAAGTAGTTCATTTGGTACTTCAAATTGCTCTGGTGAAAAATCCCCGACTGTAAACGGGGCGACTTCTTCCCCCCGTGCTATCATAGCACGAACACTGGCTGCTATGGTGAGGATGCGACTCCTCTCCATGCCATTGCCCATATTCGAAAGACGCCTGTCGCCCTCGCCCATGGATACCGTCGCCATGAGCCCGTTCTTAGCCTCAGCCCTCAACTTGGTACAAACAGAAGGCTGAAGGAGGCTGGCGCGTGCCCATAATCATGCTACGGGCACATCTCAGTGAGGGGATTCCCGCGCAACTCCCTGAACACCCCGGTATCGACTTGAATGTTGATCATGCACCAACGCGGCGTGACATCCTAAATATTGAAGAAAAGCGATTGGCTTTGCGGAATGCTCTTCGATATTTTCCACCTGATTTTCATTCAATTCTAGCACCCGAATTTTCGAATGAATTACGAGATTATGGGCGTATTTACATGCATCGATTTCGGCCTACTAATGAAGTGATGAAAGCATATCCTATCGATTCCTATCCGGCTAACACTTTGCAGGCTGCAGCGATAATGCTAATGATTCAAAACAATCTTGATCCAATGGTTGCTCAATTCCCGCATGAATTGATTACATACGGTGGAAATGGCTCCGTGTTTCAAAATTGGGCGCAATATCGAATTACAATGCAATATTTATCAAAAATGACTGAAAATCAAACACTGGTCATGTATAGTGGTCACCCATTGGGATTGTTCCCCAGTCATCCAAATGCACCAAGGGTAGTCGTATCGAATGGCATGGTCATCCCAAACTATTCACAACCGGATGAATATGAGAAAATGAATGCCCTCGGCGTTAGTCAATACGGTCAAATGACTGCTGGTTCATACATGTACATTGGCCCCCAAGGCATTGTTCATGGTACTACGATTACAATTCTCAATGCGGCTCGTAAATATCTACAACGGGATGATTTACATGGTGTGACATTTGTGACATCGGGTCTAGGTGGTATGTCAGGTGCTCAAGCTAAGGCGGCTGTAATCGCAGGAGCAACCTGTCTAATAGCTGAGATTAATCCTGCAGCTGCAAACAAGAGACACCAACAAGGCTGGGTCGATGAAATTACGGATGATGTTGATGTTGCAATTGACAGTATGGTCAGGGCTAGTGAACGAAAGGATGCCCTATCCATCGGGTACATTGGAAATGTGGTTGATGTTTGGGAAAGACTTGTTGAACGTGGAATTCATGTAGATTTGGGGAGTGACCAAACCAGTTTACACAATCCATGGCAAGGTGGATATTTTCCAGTAGGCATCTCATTTTCCGACGCAAAATTATTGATGTCTGAAGATCCAGATAAATTCAAATTCGCTGTTCAAAATAGTCTCAAACGACATGCTGAAGCAATCAACTCAATGGCTGATTTAGGGATGCATTTTTGGGATTATGGAAATGCATTTTTACTTGAGTGTTCAAGAGCAGGTGCAGATATTACCAAAGAAAATGGTCGGTTTCGATACCCCTCATATGTTGAGGATATTATGGGACCAATGTGTTTTGATTACGGATTTGGGCCATTTAGATGGGTTTGCTGCTCTGGTAACTCTTCGGACCTAAGTGTAACCGATAAAATAGCCACCAAAGTATTGCAAAAACTTGCTCGGAATTGTGACCCTCAAATCCAACAACAAATGCTCGACAACATTCGCTGGATCTCTGAAGCAGGTAGCAATGCATTGGTTGTCGGTAGTCAAGCTAGAATTCTGTACGCCGATGAACTAGGCAGACGCGAAATAGCCGAGGCATTCAACCAGGCCATTCAAGATGGTCGAATTACTGCACCCGTCGTATTGGGTCGCGATCACCATGATGTTGGTGGAACCGATTCCCCATATAGGGAAACTGCCAATATTCGTGATGGCTCAATGTTTACAGCCGACATGTCGATTCAGAATTTTGTCGGTGATAGTTTCCGAGGTGCAACTTGGGTGAGTATTCACAATGGGGGTGGCGTTGGATGGGGTGAAGTCATCAATGGAGGTTTTGGGTTGTTGCTAGATGGAACCGATGGAGCTTCTAAGAGACTCCAATCCATGCTGAGTTGGGACGTCAATAATGGGGTCGCACGTAGGGCCTGGGCTCGGAATGCAGGTGCGGAATTTGCTGCTGCCAAGGCAATGGAAAATAACGAACAATTACACATTACTCTACCACACCATGCTGATGATGGGATTATCGACAGGGCTCTGCACCGCTGATACGGTTATATTCCGC
>JAPKEY010000074.1 GCA_028821815.1 Candidatus Poseidoniales archaeon
TAGCACCGCGACCGCAGAAATTCGAACATTAGAATTTCTTCGAGAGCATTGTGAGGAAGGGCAATTACCTCTATGTGGGAATACGATTGGCCAAGACCGTCGTTTCTTGCGTGCATATATGCCAGCGTTGCAAGAATTCTGCCACTATCGAAGCATCGATGTATCGAGCGTGAAAGAGATTTCAAATCGATGGTATCCCAACGAAAGAGGATTCAACAAGCCTTCAGGGCATCGTGCATTGGATGACATCAGAGGAAGCATACAGGAACTCGCGCATTATCGAGAATCGATATTCAAGCCATGAGGTGTACCTTCATCATCGGTGAGTAGAACATTGATTCCAACTCCAGTTCGATGGTAAGCAATCAATTCCAAACCGTGAATCCTGTGTCCGGTAGATGACCTCCCCAACACAGTCCTCTGCTGGCGACGGCCCCACCTTTTCCAACTCCTTGCAGGGGGCTTGAGTGGACGTCGGACCCCCTCTACATCATCAAACCAGAATACTGATCCATCCGGATTGCTGAATTCAATACCGAGAATCATGTCCACACCATCGGTATGCTGAGCAGCATCAGCATCAGCTTCGGATGGAACCGCTACACAGTTTGGGTGCGTGTGCATCCAATGTGTGAAACGTGCACCACGCGCGCCACGATTATTGGCGAAGAGATCATCCATCCATTCTTCGGGTACATGATGTACTGAATATGAGTTGCCGCGATTGACAAGATGCGGTTCCCCGATGACAAATCCTTGACCAGCGAACAGTTCACTATCGTGCTCTGCACCACAGCAGACTTGGATGACATCAGGATCAATGGGCATCGTATCCAGAGGGTCGAAACCAATGAGAATCTCATCGGGAAGGGCTTTGAAAGACCAGTTCAGAATCGTCTCCAAATGACGTACTGGTAGTAATACGAATGCGGAATATGAATCACGGTTCTCAATAGAAGCACGGTTGTACGATGTTGCTGCTTCGACCAGCCAAGATGAGACCATCACTACGACTGGCCCGCGGCAAGTCTGAATAAGGGTTCTACTCATGGCTTACTCCATGGCGAAGAAGGGTGGCTTCGGTCGATTCCTCGGTGGGCTCGCTGGGAGACCCTATGACCGACTCATGAATAGGCTTGAGAAAATCGGTAATGAATTCAAAGGAGCCGCACTCGCAACCGAGTGTGATAAGTTCGTCAAAGTGGTTCGAAAAACCCTTGACGAAGAACAAATCGACGAGGAAGAACACGATTTAATTATGGAAGAAGTCGAGGAAATTCATCCTGATGGTAAGGCCTACCCGCGCCTTGGCGACGACTCCGAAGAATTCTATGATGGCGATGAGTTGCCCGATGCACCCGATTTGGATTTTGGTAGCAATGTCGATCTCGATAAATTGATGCGTTCACGTGACGGTGCGTTTACTGGTTCCTTCGGTCGAGATGAGTATGAAGAATACCGGCAGCAGATGGCTCAAGATTTCTTCAAAGAATCCGATGAAGCCATTGCTTCTGGTGACCATGAGGGAATGGAACAACAAGATCCAGGCAACCGCGTCTTTAACGATGTAGAAGACGAAGCACGAGATTTGAAGCGAAAAATCGCTGAAGAGATGGGAGTCGAAACCAAGGAAGAAAGCGAGGAATCTACACGCGTCGACGAAGATGGTACTGAATGGTGGCAGGATGATGATGGCGCCTGGTGGTATCGCGCTAAAGGTGAGGATGATTGGTATCCTTACGAAGATTAAATTCACAAACCGACCGGATTGTTAGGATCTTCCCACCAAGGCGGGGCTAGGAACCATCGATTGTCATCGGTTGGTCGGTCAATCAAAGGTAATCCTAAGGTTGAAGATTCGCCCAAATTTACATTCAAACCAATTGCAGAACAGGTCGATGGGAGATAGTCTTCACCACTTTCTGTCAGTTCGATTCGAACCGAATCCCCAGCCTGCAATCGCACATCGAGTGGATTGAATTCCATCAGCATGGTATAGGTCTGGAATGGAACGACGAGTTTAGCATCGTATCCACCATCACGATAACGCAAATCCATGGTTGCATGTCCTAATCTTAGATCGCTGGAATCTGAATACATTGTGGCGAAAATTTGCCCACCATTGCATCCGCGACTTGTGACTGACAAGTGTAGTGTTGGTAAACCAGAGATGTGAACATCTTCAGTCAATTCAGGCATGACAAATGTAGATGATGAAGTTGCACTAACCACACTGCCTTGTGCAGTTGCAGCATCCAAGGTTGAGAGGTCCCAAGTCAAGTCGGTGGGTGGCCATGTTTCTTCGACATGCCACATTCCATCATTGGTTTGGATTTGGACATGTGCTTCAGGTTCTTCGCCCAAATCCTTGAGATAATATTCGAACCAATTCCACAATTCGATAGCCCAATCCATCCGAGTCATATTTGGGTAGGCCTCTCCGCCGTAACCACTACCCAATTCACCGTGTCTGTCTGGTTGATCGACGTAATTGTGTGCCCATTGGCCACTGATGGCCCTTGTATGGATACCAGCATCTCGCAGCATTTGATAGGCAGGATAGGCGTGATACGGGTCGACGTTCCAATCTTGTAGCCCCCAAACGATGTAGACACTCCCTTGGTAATTTTCGAGAACATCTCCAAGGTGGTACCGTTCATCCCAGTAATCGGACCATCCTGCTCCACCTGCTTCCGCTGCCAGAGAAGTTGTTACTGGCATCGCAGGTCCAACCACATCGTCGCTACAAACACGTAAATCATCGGTTGTCATATCTGATGTTGCGCCTTGATATGCCAAATCATAACCCACAGCTCGGGCTTCACTACTGCCATTTCGATAGAACATTTGCTGGACGCCAATACTTCCAGAAATGGGCACAATTGTCTTCAGATGTTCGGAAGGATTCTGTGCGGCTTCCCAATTGGTGGTTCCAGCATATGATTTGCCCATGAGTCCAACATTACCATTCGACCATTCCTGCTCACCCAACCAGTGAACTGCTGCTTGAATTCCAGTTTGTTCACCCAATCCTTTGACATCTTGACAGTGCGTTGATTTTCCACTACCAAAGGTTGAGATTTGGGCCAATGCGTAGCCGTGTGGGACAAATTGATCCAAGACCCAAGCACCGACACCACCGTCCGGAACGGTATTTGGGTTCGAATCACTACCCAAACCAGGGGCGCCTTCAGCTCCGAAATCGTAGTAGGGATGCACGGTTGCAATCACTGGTACCGTTTGTCCTTCAGGAACATCTGGCAACCATAGTGCAACGTGCATCAATGCAGGTTCAGGATAGCCAGCATCTTGTTCACTTGCTGGTAAATCAACTTCGACAAAATACTCGGTAGGTCCAGTCCAATTATATGTTCCATTGACTGGTAATTGGCTGCGTGTCCCTGTGTAATCTAGATTCATCTTGTGTCGTTCGTGAAGTGGTACATTCCACCAACTTGAATTTTCTTCATTCTCATTTTGCAGAGCACCAGAACCCCAAACAGATGCGAGAATCAAGAACAGGATGACGACACAAATGGTCGCTCCAAGCGCAATGTTGAGCCGCAACAAATCACGGCGCTCTTCGGCTTCCGCCATGCACCGCCCTAGGGGCGGTGTGTCATGAGGATGACGATTGGCCGATGGGCTCATTTGTGACCGATTGTACGGTGGGCTGATGGCCGGGTCCCGAATTGCGATTCTACTGGCACTCCTGCTGCTATCTATGTCGGGTGCAGTTGCGCAAAATGATAACACGCATTGGTCAAACAATCAAATCGATCCGTCTACTTGGGAAGATGGTCCTGAATTAGAAGGCAGTCCAATGGACATCCCTCAACCAGGTGATCCTGTTTTGATCATCCAAGTGGTCTACAGGCCGGGCCATCTCTTTGCTGAGGTAGAAGGTGAAATTCACATCGAACTGTTCCCTGAATGGGCACCCAAGACGACTGCGAACATGATTATGCATGTTGAAAGCGGAATTTATGATGGTATATTTTTCCATCGTGTCATCGATGATTTCGTGACCCAAGCTGGCGACCCCACTTGTCAAACGATTGTTGCTTACCCTGCGACCAGCCCAGAATGTGGAAGTGGAGGCGATGGTCACACTCTAGAGTTGGAGCACAATCCGAATCTTTCACATGTTGATGGCGCGATTGGAATGGCTCGTTCTCAAGATCCAGATAGTGCTGATACACAGTGGTACATCGCAGAGACTGAAGCACACAATCTCGATCCCGAAAACCGGGATGATGAGGGCTATGCAACGTTTGGTGTGGTCCGGCAGGGGATGAGTCATGTTCGTGCAATTGCGATGGTTCCGACAACCGATGACCCCTCTGGTTCTACAATCCAAAACCCAGCATCTTCAGCTGGTAGACCCCTATATGAAGTTCATATTTCTAATATCGACATGATTGGAGTTGTCGCCTCACCACCGGGTTCAGGTGATGAGGATGGTGGATTTGGAGTACTATTTTCAAGTGTTGGAAATGTACTATTTTGGGTAGTGATGTGGCTCTGGTCATTCGCTTTATTGGGTGGAATTGTTTGGGCAATTCGTGAAGATGGTTTACCCTTTTACAATGACAAAGAAATTGAGAGCGCTGTGGATGCCATGCTAGACTTAGACACCTAACAATAGCAGAATCCAGTACAAGGCCGGCGCCACCAAGATGAATGAATCTACGCGGTCTAGAATACCACCGTGACCAGGCAACATTTGCGACCAATCTTTCAATTCCAAATCACGCTTCAGCGCTGAGAGCATGAGATCACCCATAGTTCCAATGATGGCTAGCAAAGCAGCCAATCCTGCGGTTTGCATAGCGGTCAAAGGGTCGAGTAATGGTTGTGCAAAATATCCTGCAATCGCAGCCATCATAACGCCTCCAAACACGCCTTCCCAGGTTTTCTTTGGTGACAATACAGGGCGGAATTTGTGTTTGCCAAAAATCCGGCCAAATATGAGCGCAAATGAATCGGTGACTGAGACGTTGACAATGGCAAAAATGCAGGCCCCTACGCCAACGGCACCCAGATGCATCAGGAAGATTCCATGGATGAAGAACCAGATTAGAAGGAAGCCAATAAGAGCACGGCCAACATCGCTTGTGACGTTTTCAGAGCGGTCCTGCACGATGGGTACCGCCCATGTTCCAAACGCCCCGACAAACAGAGCGAGCCCCAACAATCCAGCACCCTGTGGACCGGCCCAGGATAATGCTTCGATATCGGATAAATTTGGATTCATAGCCAAGAGAATCAATGCCAGTAACACCACCATACCAACCATCTGCATCCCCTTGTCCTTCAATTCAATGCCCGAACAATATTCGCGGTGGGCACCCATGGCGAAAATACCGACCATGAATCCCCAAGTTGCAACACCAAACTCAAGTGAGGCGAATAGAAAAACCAGCAATGGAGTTGCAACCAATGAACGTGTCCACATATTGCGAATCACATCTTGTGATTGATTCCATCTGAGGACGGCGAAGACGAGAAGAAGACTGTACATGAAACCCATGAAACCTAGTACATACGGGATGGCCAATGCGACTGCTTCGGTTTCAATGCCAAGGTCCATGCGGCTTCGGTGTCAAAGTCGGTTCTTCAACACGACACCGGGAAAGCGTGGATGTCAACCACGATATGGCGTTGATGAGGTGCATACCACTTGACGCGTTCTATATGCTCTACAGTACAGGAAAAAGAACTCATATTCTCTAGTTCCTTTGCTAAATTCACAGCCCATTCATCTTCATTTCCACCAGCAGCCAATCCGTGAATATGCAATATTCCTCCTTCGCGTTTGAGAGCTTGAAGCGCAATCGAATATCCCGCTTCAGAAGTGGGCAATAGGCCGAGGTTGACTCGATCAAATTCCGGTTCAAATTTGGGATTACGATTGTCACCTTCGATAATTGTACAACGCTCGGCTAAATCATTTGCAGCGAGTGACCATTCGAGGGCTTGAATTGCGACAGGATTCCATTCACATGCGACAACATGGGCAGCTCCACGGCCTTGCCCCCGCTCTCCATTCGCCCCCCGTGCACCTTCACTCAGGAATGGAAGGGTGTAGTATCCGATTCCAGCATAGAGATCCAGAATCCGTTCCCCTTCATGATTTTGATTTGCAATCCGCCCCCGTTCGGTGACGTTTCCTGCACTCCACATACACTGGGTGAAATTGTAACCATAGTCGGTGCCATGTTCACGACGGACAACCCAATCATCATCGCCCAGTAGTAATTCGACGCCACTATTGCGAAATTCTCCACTGACTTCACCCATTCGAGCCACTCGCTTTACATTGAGTGCCACGGCAATGGTTTGCCACAATGTTTGGTTTTGATTCCATCCAGATTCACTGAAGGCATTTTGTGGTAAAATGACTGTATCCGCGAATTTTTCCCATTTGCTAGGGACCTGTCCTGGTAAAACCCCCCCTAGCCTCTCAGTTAGCGCTTTCTCCAAGCGCGTATGAGGTGTGATAGTTGGGGCCATGACAACTCGTTGAGCCACTACCCAATTAAACCACCAGAGCAGGAAGTTGGTCTATGACCGCACCCCGGGCTAGGATGGCATGGTTCATCCTCGGCTTGCTGATTCTATCTGGGGGCGCACCTACAGTTTCTGCAGATCCCGGTGATGAAGAGGTCGTCAACACAATTTGTCAGACATGGAATAGCACATCTGGGATTTGTGATGACTACAATTTTGCTGATGATGAAACCACATCGATGGAATGGATTGAAGGTCGATACAATGTCAATATGGTCAATTCTACTGTAATGTCAGTGACTCTAGAATGGGCCATTCATGAAGTCCGCCGTGATGATATCATGCTCGATGATTTACCATTGGGTAACGGTTCTAATGCTTCGATGGATGGAATTCCAGCGGATTACATCCGAAATTATCTCGATTATGTCACACTTTCGGGCTCGACTGTAAGGGACATGCTACTGAATTCAGTTTCAGCCACTGTGACGAGTTTAATCGACAATGGATTTGGCACGACTTCTGGTGTTCAGACCTCTTATGTGAACCAAATCACATACGAAGATCAAACCATTCAATGTACCGATGACCGTGACCAAGATAGTGCGGACGAGGTCGCCGGTCTACCCAATGATGCCTACAACCCCCCTCTTTGTTTACGGACAACCCTCGCCATCAGTGTTGACCCCGCTGAACTTGGAATGACCGAGGTTGGGATGGATGTCGAACGTGCGTACCAGGGCCTGTTAACCATGGGAGGTGTCGTTCGCACGGACATGAATTT
>JAPKEY010000075.1 GCA_028821815.1 Candidatus Poseidoniales archaeon
CACGCGACTGGCCACCAATAAACTTGGGAAGAATGAATTGAATAAATCGATCATGGGGACAATGAAATTATTTTTATCAATCCTGATTTATCCAATCTGGTGGATTCTCATATCCCTACCCATTGGATGGTTTATCTCATCTCCAAATTCATCACTTCAAGATGTCAATATACCAAGTATTATCATACCATTACTCGCGGAAATTCCGTGGCCAATGATGTCAATCATCGTGCTGTTTTGGTGGCCACTCTCTGCACGATTGCATCTCAAATTGTACGCCCGAGCCAGTCGCTCATGGCGTGCATTACGTTTGGGATTCAAACTTCGCAGTGGCGATATTGACTGGGAAATATTGCTGAAAACACACGCATCTCTGGCACAAGAACTGGCCACCATCGGTGGGGGTTTGGTTCTGCCAGGAGATCCAGATTGGATTGATCCTAAACCCGGTATTGACGATTACCAAGTAGTTAGTGTACGCTGAACCAATCAGGCTTCCACAAAGTCGTCAGCACCACTCCTTGTAGCGAACGCTTTCATTGCCTCGATGTAATCATTTGAAGAACCATCTTCTGCAAGGATTTTACTGGCTTCAAACAGGGTTTTCAGTGCAGGCACCCAGTCACCACCCTTATCCCGCGCATCCGAATCGAAGTGCCAACCTTCCGATTCAGCCCGTTCATGAACATTGATCCAAGCCCAACCGATTGCTTCCTCGGCCGGACTTTTACCTTTCTTGGCCATTGTAATTGTACTGCCTACACCATCAATCCGCGCCTTGCGGATCAGAGAATCAGCGTGTCCACATAAGCCACCCAGATCACCTTCTTTCCAAGGGAATCTCGATATCATCAGGTGCTCTGCCCGTTCGGATTCCATCTTTTTGAGAAATGCGCCAAAACCCTGTTTTCGCTTGGACTGCTTCTCTACAATTTCATCTGCTTCATCACCAGTGATGCCATAAATTTCCTCGAGTATGAGATTACCCCACTGAGGCCACAAAGCGACAAGGTTTGCGTGACAAGAAGTATCTTCAATACGCAATACAGTATCCTCGAGTTCTTCGAATGAACCATCGCTTCGAATCTGTAACCCACCCTCTTCCAACACTTCAGAAAAGATGAGTTCTAGAGCAGCCTTTTCCGGCGCAGAGCCATTGATGGCCCCAATCATCACCCCTCTGTCGTCCATTGACCACCATTTTTCACCAATGATACACCCTTCATCTATATTGAGACACAAGGCCTTGCGTAGTGTTTGGAAGAGTCGAGAATCAGTGAGTGAGAGGTTGAGCCACGCGTCGATGACCTCATCCACTTTTTCTTGAGCAGCGTTTGGCAATTCTTTATCCTCCGGCCAACCTTCTGGACGCCAATTCCAATTTACTGTTGCAAAATCAGCCAATCGTGGTGGCAACATTCGCATAGCGACTGAACGTACAAACGACTCTTTGTCGCCAACACCAGCCAAATCCGCTTCATCGAGAACAACACGCGCATCTCCAACCAAGAAGTGCACACCATTCTTTTGTTCAGGTTGTGCGGCAGAAGAACAGTGAACGCCATCTTTCTGTGAGAATTTCATTGGCGCATCCGTGAGCCCACCATTTAGCCACCCTTCAGGTGGAACTGGGTCATTACCCGTGCATACAATTCCATCGTCCATCGAGAAAAACCACCATCCTGAACGTGCATGATCTTCCCAAGTTAACAGGCGTTGACGTGGATGAACGTGATTTTGGAATGAGACTAGCTGTGTTGGTTTTCCAACACCTCGACGTACGAACGAAGCAGTGCCAAAAACGGGGTGCTCGAAAACAGCGACCATACTCCGTTCATCATCATGGGCAGCATGTAGTGAACCTGCAAGCGCGCGCGCTACTGCTTCACCGCGCCGCCTCATCATGCGCTTACCCAGCCATTTACGATCATTCTTCTTGGCGATCACTTTTGCACATTCTTTCAGAGAGCGTTGAACTGGATCTTTGCGAGCTCGCTTCACAGTATATGCGACGGTCGGCATCAGTGCATGGGGATCGTCTAGCAATTCGGCTAAATTTTTCTCAAGACGCTTGAGGACACCCTCGGAAGCCCGCTTCGTCCCCCTGGCACGCATCCGCTGCCTCTTCTGCCCGGGGAATTCTACTTTACTTGGTCCCGCCATATCGCATCCCCTTTCTATCCGAACTATATCTGTGGCTTGACGCCTCCGGCTAACAATTTACCACCTTGCGAGTGCTGTTGCTTCTACATCATGCAAACTTGCAGGTATGAGAAGACAATGGATACGCCCTCCTTTAACCTCTGCGATATCACCAGATGCACCCACTACTACGCGTGCATCACCAGTGCCCATATCAGAGCAAAGCACAACAGTCCACCCCTCTACATCGACATCTAGCTTTTGCGCCATTTTCCGCAGTACCTCAATGGCGATTTCAGGTGTCATGGGTTGTTGTTCATCTTCCCCCATTCCACTCGGATCTAAGTCGAGTAAGGCAAGAGTGTGCAAATCACGTTCACGATTGGCTAGAATAATTTCCAAAGGAGATGTTGGCAAATAATCGCCATATGGGTATGCGAAGGTGCATTGACGGCCGAATCGATAAGACTGTAATCCAACTGCTCCAGTGACAATTGTTGTAATTGAAATTCCATGTTGTACATGACAAGGTACACCTAGTTCATCACAGCGAAGTTGTAGATCAACATGTGTTGTTGCCTGTAGAGGATCACCGACAACGAGCAATGCAACCTTAGACGATCGCGCCAATGACAGCAAATCATTCGGCTCTTCAACAGCGGACCTCATCCTCATTTCCCACGATCCAATAATCGCCTCCATATTCGCCAATTCCCGCGGAGGCAATAGTGCAGTATACCCTTCCAAGAACCTGTGATCAGCATCGCGCGCTGCATCCAATGCTGCAACAGTCATTTGCTGAAGGTCACCGGGACCCAATCCAATCAACCAGAGACCGTTTTCCTCCATTGTATCCCTCCGTCACTGTCAAGCGGGGCAAGCCCGTCGACCTCATCGAGCATCATGCTTCATTTGAGCGTACCGAGCCAAGATACGCAGCATGTGCTACAGAGGCTCAAGGCTGAATCTGCTTTACCAGAGGGTGCACGTGTATGTATGGACCCATCCGATTCAAATCGCCGCCTCATTCCATTTACAGAATCTATTTCGCAAGAAACCGCGGCCCAATACCCTGTTTTGGAAATTGAAACTGATTCACCCCCGGCTCGAAATTATCGTGATCATTTGACTGACTTTCTTCCAACCAGCATAATCGAATCTACAGATTGGCCTACCCGGCATGAGTTTGTTGGTGATTTAATTCTCATGAAACTCGATGAGAATCAGCGAGAATTTGGCGATTCAATCGGAAAAGCCCTACTTCGTCAACACGCACGAACACGTGCAGTATTCGAAGATAGGGGCGTAACGGGAATATTTCGGGTTCGAGATCTCAAATTGTTGGCTGTACGGGAAGGTCATGAGGAAACCACACGAACTAGAATTGTAGAGGGAGGTCACCATCTGTGGACAGATCCATCAACCGTATACTATTCTTCACGTCTTTCACACGAACGCGAGGGGACACTAAATTGCGCCATGAATCTTCGTCAAGAATTGGCCCGCCCATTGTCAATATGCGACCCGTACGCGGGCGTTGGCCCGTCGTTACGGCCATTGATTGCAGAACCCGAATTGGTTGGCGAGTTGTTTGCTGGTGACTTGAATCCAGCAGCGGTAGAGTTCCTTCGTGAAAACATCATTCACCCTACAGCAACCATTGAATGCATAGACGCGCTTGCTTTGAAAAACCGCCTAGAAATGTGTGAGAACTACGACTTATTGTTGATCAATATACCCCACGACAGCCTCCAACACCTACCAAACATTCTGCCTTTGTTGAGGTCCAATGGCATCGCTCGTGGTTGGGCTATCATTGAGGATTCAGATTTTGAAAGCTCAATAGTTCAACTTCACAGCATGTTTGGGGAAGAAGTGAACCTTGAGGTACGGCGATCCTATTCAGCCACGGCAAATCTTTGTCGATTTGAGGCGCGAAAAACGCTCTAATCGAACTCATATTGGCGCCCCCGACGGAATTCGAATCCGTGTCCCTGGCTCGACAAGCCAGGATGATAGGCCACTACACTACAGGGGCTGAACGGACAAGCGACAACGGACCTGTATTTAATCGGTACTCGTTCCGCCGTTTGGGTGCGAACATGACTAACGAGGTTGTTGACGATGATGACGGCACAGATGAGATGCTGGCAAAGGTGACCGGTGGTCCACCATCAAGCCCACCCAGTGGCCCACCTAGCGGCCCACCCAGTGGCCCACCTAGCGGCCCACCAGGGCGGGGAACAGGAAGTCGCGCAATGTTCGGCAGCGGATCAGCAGCCCCTGCAGGCCCACCAACCGCGCCTCCTTCGGCTCCTTCTGGTGCGCAATCAATGCACACCGGGTCCAGCGTTGTAATCGAAGCCGGCCAAGAAAAAATCGAAGCCGCCAAGCGAATAGTCGATGGCGACGAGAAGGTAGAATTAGAGCAATTACGCCAAGAGAACGAGAACCTCAAACAAGGAATGGCAGCTGCAGGTGAGGTGATCCAAGAGGTGGAAAATCCACCGATGCCACCGATTGTCGGCGATGGATTCGTTGTACCAGGGGAAACTGTTGGTATGTTTGCAACACTTGGACGACAATTGCACAAAGAGCGTTTGCTTCATGGTACCGCTGGTTCATTCAGTATCCTTTCAACACAATCACCGGGTTTAGTTCACATCACTCGACAAGGTGCTGCTTTGGGATTGATGAACGAATCGGATCTCATCACAGGCCGCTTAGGGGATGCTGCACCAAATCGCGCAAATGGCGATTGGCAAATTCACAGTGTTGCTTTGGCCATTGCCAGCCTGGAGCATGAAGGGAGGGGGGCGTGTGTCCACGTCGCCGCACCTTACACGACAACATTGAGTTTGGAAAAAGACCGCTATGCATTGGTCCCAACTGATTTTGAAGGACGTACAAATTATGGCCGCGCAACAATCGTTGACGTCCAATATGATGACATGGAAGGATACCTTGTTGAGATCACAGAAGCCCTCAAACAAACTGGAAATAAATTGTTTGTTGCACGTGGCCATGGCGTTTACGCTTTGGGTGCTGATTTGTTAGAAGCATGGGGTAATGCCGCCGCCTTTGAGCACAGTATGCGAATCCTCTATCTTAGTGAATTGGCGGACCTCTGAGTTCCGCCACCTTGATTGAGCGTCAACCTCGCCGCTGGCCAATGAGTGATACTCCCTTGGTCATCGATGTCGTCGATAACGGAGGCCAGTGGACACACAGAGAATGGCGGATGTTGCGATACCTTGGGGTTGATACCCAAATAATTGCCAATCAGACCCCGGTCTCTGAACTCCGAGATTTAGATGGCCTGATTCTATCAGGTGGCGCCGCTCGTGTCGGACTCACAGGTGAGCTCGGTAATTGCGGAGCCTACCTTGAGTTAGATCTACCTATATTGGGTATTTGTGCAGGACATCAGTTCATGGCGGGATTCTATGGTGGTGGCGCTTCAGAAGCACACGCTCCAGAATTTGGAGCAGCTAACATCACTCTTGTCAATGGTGGCGGTAAAATTTTCGTAGATACTCCAGAATCGCAAGTCGTTTGGGAATCTCACAATGACGAGGTTAGTGATTTACCCGAGGGTTTCTTCATCACAGCGAGCAGCAAGTCGTGCGAAGTCCAAGGGATGGAAAACGAATCAGGGGATAGATTTGGCCTTCAATTTCATCCCGAAGTAAATGATTCTGAATACGGTCAAAACATGTTCAAAAATTTCATCAAGATATGCCAAGAATCTCGCGATTCACAGTGATTTAGCAACTTTTGCTGTACCATCGTAGGCGACGGCTTCAAATGGGAGTGGTAGGTCGGCGAATTCGATGGCTAAGTTGGTTACCTACAAGTGTCTGCGTTGCGGGCACATCGATGAATTCGAGGGCACACGAACTGGAATCGCCTGTAAGGCGTGTGGATTCCGTATTTTTACCAAGCCTCGCCGACAGGGCCACAAAACCTTAGACGCGATTTGAAGCGTCTTGTTGAAAGACTGCGGCATACTCGCTATTGACGATGGCTTCGTGGCTTTCTACTCACGCACCCAAGCGATTCGACGCTCTGGCCGTGCCCGAGCAAATCCGTAGTCAATTCATTCGCGCAAGTTCGACCGGCGATCCCCCTCATTTACTGATTACAGGGCCAGCAGGGGTTGGAAAAACAGCAGCTTGGCGCTTAGTAGCCCGCCAAGTATTGGGTCCCGGATGGAAATCGACTTGCCACGTCTTGCAGGCAAGAGATTTAGCACGTCAGGCTGGGGCAATGAAAACCTTCGAGGAATTTCTACGTCCTGCAGGCCTCCATTCATCAGATACCCTTGCCAGCCGTACAAGTCTTGATGCATTTGATCGCAACATGTGGTCTGGTGATGTAGGGGTGGCACCTTGTGGCGAGGAAACCCCGATTAAATTTGGTCGCGCTCCAGTCAGTCGCCTAATCGTAATCGAAGATGCAGATCATTTAGGCGCCCGCCGCCAACCGTATCTTCGTCGTATGATGGAATCCGAATCACACACAACTCGATTTATTTTCACCGCCCGCGCCCCAAGTCGAATCATCGATGCGCTCCGCAGTCGAATGCAGCACATCCGCATCCCGCCAATTCAGCCAGAGGAAATCGTCGCTACTGTACGCAAAGTCACCTCTCTGGAAAATATCACACTCGCAGAAGGAATGGCCGAGGATATTGCTCACGTCGCAGATGGGAACTTGCGTAAGGCATTGTTTACAACAGAACTTCTCGCCCGTCGACAGATGACAGATGAAAGAAATAGGCTATACGAGGTGGTATCGGCGAGTACATTGCAACACGCTCGCAGAATGATTGAATTGGCCCTACGTGGACGTGTAATCGAATGGCGATGGGAAAAGAAAAATGGCCGTAACATCAAGACACTGGAGGGTGCAATGGGCCAGTTGGATGAAATGATGGGCGCACACGCTTTAGATGCTGAGGACATAGTTCATCAAATCCACATGGAACTAGTTGGTAACCGCCTCATGCTCGCCCCTGCTCTACGAAATGAGATGCTCGATGCACTTGCAGATTGCGATACATCTCTTCGGCGTACAATCCATTCCAGGATCCAGATTGAGCATTTCCTACACTGTGTATCAGCAGCAGGCCAACG
>JAPKEY010000076.1 GCA_028821815.1 Candidatus Poseidoniales archaeon
GGCCTTGACCTTGTCCTTGACCTTGTCCTTGACCTTGACCTTGACCTTGACCTTGACCTTGACCTTCGCCTTGACCTTGGTCCTCAGATTCGCCGCCACCTTCGGTGCCGCCGTTTCCGGAGCCTGTCTCAGCGTCTTGGTAGTCTGGATCGTAAGCGTCGGGGATACCGTCGCCGTCCGAATCCGAATACTCGCCATCGTTAGGGTCGTTAGGGAAAGGGTCACTGCCATCAGGTCGACCGTCGCCGTCCGTATCCGCGCTGTTAGGGTTGGTACCCTGCGCGTATTCTTGGGCTGCGCTCAAACCATCATTGTCAGCATCGCTGTTGGCGTCGCCACCGTTGTTAGGGTTGAGGCCGTGGGCCACTTCCCATCCATCGGGGAGACCGTCTCCATCGCTGTCTGCCTTGGTCATATCCGTTCCGTGCGACTGTTCTTCAGCATTGGTGAGACCGTCACCGTCCCAATCGGCGCCGCCGTCAGACGGGTCAAGAGGGTCAGTACCGTCACCACTGACAACGGACGAAGCCGTCATCAGAATGAGGAACAGTGCTACTAGCATGCTCAGGTTTTTTCGGTTGTTCATTTTTTTTCACTTCCTATTTTTTTGTTAACCATTTCAGAGAACCCACTGTTCTCTCTTTCCAGGAATTGCCAGCTTTTCTGACATCATCTCTGGGAGGATCAGTGGCTTCGAATGCTTACGCTGGGGATTATCGCAAATGTCTACCCAGAAATATGGTGCGGTTTTACGCTTCAACGGGTCTCGCCCGTCTTCCATATTTCCTTGCAGTACCTTGTTTGTGCCCCCAATTACAGTCAATTCTGTCACAGTTCAATCATAGGGAACCCGGTGTTCCCTCTAACCTACCGCTTGAAGTCGCCCTATATCAACAATATGACCGATTGCCTCAATAGGCCCTGAACTACAAAATAACCCTTTATGGTGTCAATTGACGAAGTTGGGCACGGAATTTGGCAGTCCGCAAAAAGAATAGGACAGGAACTACAAGAGTCGATAACAACAAGGCAACCAGTATCAAATTGCCCCACAATTCGATTCCTTGGAAAAAAAGAACCCAGATGAGCCAGCCTCCAAAGAGCCAGAAAATAGATCCATAACGGCGAGCAAACAATGACATTCGAGCCAAGGCAGTTCGCTCATCGTATAGATTGGGGACCTCTTCAGTTGGCAAGTATCCTTCGTCGACTGCACAGCGAGTACAGACCAAGTATCGAGGTCCGTTACCATCGATGAATTGGTCGGCGGGGTATTGCCCTTTGCAAAGGCGACAAGTTGCCATCAAGCCATTCGAGCCGAAGACATATCTTGAACGCTTCGCAGTTCTACTGACCGAGGAAGTCTGCGAAGATTGAGAGGCCCCTAGTCGAACCTGCAGATTCTGGATGATACTGAACACCGTATACAGGCAATTCAGGATGGGACAAAGCCATGACGATTTGATTGGTGGCAGCATCGGTTGAGGTGACCTCTAGACGAGTGTTGGTTGGTTTGAGTGCAAGGCTGTGATAACGCGTCATCACCTGATACTTATCGCCGGTGAGGATGCCATCAGGTACACCATGTACGGCGCCATATTCAGCAAGACCAAGTGTCCAACCCGCTGCAAGGCCAATCGCTTGGTGACCGAGACAAATACCGAGTAGAGGAGGGGTTTCACCGATTAATGCCGCATTGGCTAATGCCATTGTTAGATTGGATTGTTCGGGTCGTCCCGGCCCGGGCCCGAGAACGATGTGGGTCGGTTTCAGGGAGTTGAGCAGATATGTTGAATCTTCAACTTCTAAACGACCTGGAACAATGATTACCTCCGCACCAATTGTTGCAAACGCATGTACGATGTTCCACGAGAACGAATCTAGATTGTCAACGAAAAGCACCCGGGGATCTGTCGCTGTATCGAGAACGAGGCCTGAATACCAAACGATTGGTGTAGGGACTACTGGTAACGACGGGGGTAGCAAACTTGAATCGCGACTCGCAATGAGGTGCTGTACTGAAGTTGTGATGGGTGGGATGGGGTGAATGTTCACGGAAGACGTGCCTCGAGGCGAATGGTTCGCCTCCCCTGCTGGAGAGAATCCCCATGCTGCTTGGCAAATTGCTTGCGCTTTCCACTTCGCTTCTTCGACTTCTTGCCAAGGATCTGAGCCAATGACCAATCCGCCTCCTGCTTGGACGGTAGCTTGCCAAGCATTACCATCAAATTTCGCTTCAAGTGTTCGAATGAGAATGTTCCATTGTGATTGGCCGGTTCGTGGATCGATATGCCCGATAGACCCCGTCCATGCATGCCGAGGGGTTTCCTCCAACTCGTCGATGGCAGCAATGGTTGCACTCTTTGGGCAACCAGTAATACTCCCCCCTGGGAATACAGATTGTAGAGCATCAAAACCATCCATTCCTGCACTGAGAATACCTTCGACTTCGCTGACCATATGTTGAACGTGTGGATATGATTCGATTCTCCAGCGTTTCCAATGAACGCTTCCGGGCATGCAAATTCGACCGATGTCGTTACGTTCAAGATCTACAAGCATGAGATGTTCGGCAATTTCTTTTCGACTACCAACCAATTCTCCGCGTAAGTTTGCATCATGTTCAATGTCATCTCCACGTGGGCGTGTGCCTTTGATTGGACGAGTTGAGATGGTTTTTCGGTTCTGTTTGAGTAGTAATTCGGGACTGCTACTAGCGATTGCAAGATGTAAATCTGGTGAGTGTAACCAAGCAGAAAGAGGCGCGGGGTTATCGCTTTCCAAGCGCTCAAATACGTCCCATGGCGCATCGATTTCAGCTGACCATATGCGACCATAATTCAACTGATACAGCACACCTTCGCGGATCGCAGCCTGTGTTCTTCTGACCTTCTCTGCATGTTCCGCATCAGTCTCAGTAGTGGGTATCCGCGCGCGAGGGCGCGCGGGGGTGGTTCGATTGGGGATACCTTGATCCAGAATATATTCAACTTCTGCAACCCATTGATCATCATTGATGGTGGAATGAACTTGAACTGAAGCCTCGATATGATCGTGTATAATCCACCTATCTGCACGATAGAGAATCATCAGTACCGAATCATCGGCAGGCGTATGTTTCAATCGTAGTGGTTCGGTGTGCTGAACCATATCATAAGTTAGCAATCCAGCCAAACCTCCTGCTTGAAACCCGTCACCATGCGCAGGGGGTAGTGTGTCTGACAATTGACGTAAACCATCAGCAAGATTTGTGCCCGTGATTATTTGGTGAACTTTCCATCCTTCATCCCAATCTTCAACGTGTATGCGCATGGGAGCTGGGCTGGCTTGAAGATTAATTTCCCCTTGAAGGGGTGACCCAATAGTTGGTTCCGATTCAACAGGTTGTTGACGAACGATGTACCGGCGGTTTGCGGGACCCATTAACAAACTGCGTTGTGCAAGGTCGCTTTGTGGCCCACCTGAGTGAAGAAGCAATTCATCTGGAGCGCCATGTCTGCCGCCAATGATACCTTCTTGGCGTAGTTTTACCAATAAATCAAGTGCGAAATCATCTCGCCCTTCAACCTCACAAATTGCCTGCATCAAAGTCCCTCCAATGATGACCAAGCGTCATTGAGTGCGGATTCAAAAGCGGTATTACAAGTTTCGTAAAGTGCCCCAGGTGTGCCAGTTCCAATATTTTGACCATCAACTTCGTCCAGCCAGGCAACACCCACACCAGTACCTACAACAATCAATTCGCTTGCACGACCAAGCAATGTTTCTGTCAATCTAGCGTGACGGAAGGGAATCCCAGCAGCCTCAATGGCTGGCTGTAATATGCTGAGGGTGATGGAATCAATTCCACCACCTTCGCTCGAGGGTGCGTACGCAACACCGTCTGAATCTAGGAGGAGAGGAGTGCATCGATCCCCGTCGACTACAATACCGTCGTGGACTAGTAATGCAATATCGGCACCTGCATTCACCGCTGCGCTACGCGCATCCTGATACGGTGACCAAGCGGCGTGTTTTGTTCCTTGCACCTTCCGGGGGAAGCGTGGAGCTGTGTGTGAAACGGCACACAATGGCGATGAGGTATAGTAAGATTCGTGAAGAGTCACTCCGATACTACCATCTCGATGTAATTGCACTCGGCACAGATTTCCATTACCTGTAGGTTGGATAGTGGCGAGGCGTTCACGGAAATTATCTGGCCACTCAATTCCGAGTCTTTTCGAATGTTCGTGGAGGCGCTGTAGGTGATTCTCAAGCCATGCCACACGCCCATCCTCCCAACGCAGCGTGGTGAATACCGAAGCCCCGACCGGTGTGTTGTTTTCCATGGGGCCCAACCTCCGGATGTTCTGCTGCGCTTCAAAGCACGCCTAACACTCACAGCAAATCATCGAGGAACGATGTGTCCAACGAATCCGTCTTGTTAGCATCTCCCAAAAGGTCGCCAGCAAGTGATTCTAGGTCATCAATTGGAACCGGTGAGGGTGTAATATTCGAAGGCGGAGGTGTGGAATCACGAATCGTTGTTGCTGCTGGCATCAGAGTGCCTTCAAAGTTAACTTCGGGCTCGATTGTAGTCTCGTAATTGTCACCACCCCAATCATCTACCTGGAGTTCCCAATTGGAGGTCGCGTGTTCCATTGGGTCGAAATTCGATTTTCTCAAACGACCGACAATAATCATCGATAGGAGAACAATCATGAGTGTGAGTACGGCCATCAATGCCATTTCCATAGGACCGAGTGCATCCCACCATTCCCCTGACCCCTCTTCGTCAATTTCAACACCAGAATTTTGTGATTCAGAAGACCAATCTTCAACAGTAACTGGGGTGACTCCAAAGCGCGAGACCTCGCCGTCGAATGCGACCACTGAGATATACCAAGTTCCATTCTCATCGATTTGTTCAACCGTATCTCCACCATTGAATATGTCTGAACCAATGGTTGATCGGGTGCTTTGAACCATGTCGAATTCATATTCAGCATAGCGAATATCTTCGTAAATTTCAGAACTGAGATGAACGATATAACCAGCGATTTGTGGGTCATTGGATTCATCCCAAGTGACTGTGATTTCATTTCGGTCTTCATTCCATGTTGCCAGGATGCCTGTGATTTCAGGGAGATGCAATCCGGGATCGATAAGACTGTCATCAACTGCAGATGCCTTGCCTACATTGAGGTCTGTCAACCATGCATTGTCTGATGAGTCGACTGGGACGACTGCAACCCATATCATCACACCCGGTTCAATATCGCGACCATTGGATAGTGATGTAAGTTCAACTGTTATCATGTCCGATGCCTGTCTACCGCCACCCGGTCCTCCTTGGCCGGGGAAATTGAAATCACCATTGCCATCGCGATTGATGATCATCGCTGGTTCTCTGCTTCCGGTATCTGTGAAAGGAATGATGTCTGCATAAATCTCGTAGTGATCAAGGTCACTCACCGCGCTCATAGAAAATTCAACCAATAGGCCATTTCCGTTATCACCAGGCCTGTCTGCCACATCTGGTTCTGGCAATCGGTCTGGTGCAATGATGTCCCCCGAGTTATCAATCGGGGTGACCAAGGTCATGTGATCTCCAAGGTTTGTCAAGAATGCATTCCCTTTGATGTCATGAATCGTCACAGTGACCCAAATCGGTAGGTTCGGAATGATGTAAGAAGAGGTTGCTCCCTCGAGCGAGTTGCCACCATACAATGCCTTTTCGAGAACGATATTCATTGGACCATTCCATGATTGACGCTGTTGTTGAATCACCAATAAGCCGCAATCAGCCGGATTTTCTTCACATTCCATCCACTTGAATGCAACATTCTCGACGGGGTGTTCACTGGCCCAGATAACGTAGAATGCAAAGTCGTTGACAGTGGTTGGTGCCCACTGTACATCGATGGCGGTACCATCATCTTCAGGGTGGTCCCAAGCTTGCAAGTCTTCTACACGTGGTGGTGGGTCGACGCCGATGGTGTTCTGAACACTGAAGGCTTGAACCCAAGTGACATTCCAGTGATCGACATTGCCCCAGTTGTCAGAGGCAACCACGGTAATCCAATATGGCATCAAATCGATGAGATAAGCACCTCCAATCTCATCCATGATGACCTCAATGGTGTTGGTATCTGAATTTCTAAATGTACAGGGTACAACGATTCGAGCGATGTCGGCATCATCAGCCCAGTCAGGAGGAGTCTCAGAGACTACAGGTGCGGCGAAGATGGTGTACCATGAACAATCATCTTCCATATTGGCTGTCCAACTTACGTTGAGGCGCCCACCTTCATCATCTGGTGTGTCCCATGCATCGATATCTGTGATTGGCAGTGGTGCCGTTCCGTCATCGATGCCACCAGTCGGCACAATCGGTCCAATGATGGTGGCATTCTCGGGATCGTGTTGCCCACTTTCATCAACACAGGTGAAAGCGATCCAGAATGGATGCCCTGCACCCCCGGGTGGACTGATTGTGGTGTTATTGCCAGCATCATGCGCGAGTTCAAAGCTACGAGGCAATCCAATCGGGTTGCCATTAATGGGCTGGTGTGATGGCCAAAAGCGAGTCAGTGAGGCATCTAATTCTGTGCATGGAGCCCATTCTAGGAACAAATCACCATCTTGGCCTCCCTCTTCGTATGGCACGGGGCCACCATCCGCCCATACAGGTGGAGTTGGGACCTCATTGGTGGGTGTGGCAGGACCAATTGGCGTGCTAGGCTCTCCGATACTCCCATCTGGATATTCAATAACAATGACCGCCCAATAAGGCGTGCCATCAACCAATGGTTGTCCATTGTGTGTATTGAGTTCCGCTGTAACGCGGGTCCAATCGGGCAGACGGGCGTCCCATGTTGTGGAAAGCAGGTCTGCTGATGTAGGGGCTGTTGTCCAATTGCTGTTCGGGCGCAGATAGATTCTGTAAGCCGCGAAAGTATGATCTAGAGATACGGTCCATTGTGCG
>JAPKEY010000077.1 GCA_028821815.1 Candidatus Poseidoniales archaeon
GTCAAGACCTCCTGCGTCACTGTTTGTACTGTGGTACGAGAGTCCACGGGAACGCATGTCGTTGTGTCACCTTCACTCCTCTTTTCCGGATCTCGGCTGACTTTCGGGTCGGCCGAGGTCCAACTTCTTTCAAACCCCCGCATTCTCATGCAATGGCCGTCAGGCTCGTTCGCAACACTTCAATCGGTACGGCTAAGAGAGGCCGGCTCTGCCGTATTCTCAACGAGGTATCAACATGGGGCTGAAAGCAACTGATTTACTTGGTACAAGCCAAGTGGGTGTGCATTTGACAATGGTTGGCCGTGTCATCTTCGCACCATTGCAACTTTCAAAGAAAGATACTACTGCATTGGAAGATAATCTCGGTCTTGAAGTCTCTCAAATGTCGGTTGGCGGTAGTTCACTCGTGGGTGCACTTGTCGCTGGAAATTCAAATGGAATCGCAGTTGCTGATATCGCTACAGAAGAGGAGATCGACCATCTAACCTCATTTGGTGATGTTGTCGTGATGGAAAGCGGTGTCAATGCAGCTGGGAATCTGTTGATTATCAACGAAACTGGAGCTGTTGCAAGCCCAGTATTGCCCCAAGATGGATTGGATCTTCTCGCTGAAACTCTCAAAGTCAAGTGCGCTGCAATTAGTATTGCTGGAAACGATACACCAGGGAGTGTTGCTGTTTGCAACAATCGTGGAGTTCTTCTTCATCCGGATGTCACTGAAATTGAAGTTGAAAAAATCGAGTCAGTTCTGGATGTTCCAGCCATGGTTGGTACAGTGAATTTTGGTTCCCCATATGTTGGTTCAGGATGTATTTCGACCGATAAAGGCGCATGGGCTGGTTCACAAACTACGGGCCCTGAACTAAATCGAATTGAGGATGCATTGGGGCTTATCTGAGGAGATTCGGGTATTGCCAATGTTCAAAGACGGATTCGGTAGAGAATCGGATTATGGCAGAACTCTTGTATGCTGGAAAGGTTAAGCAAGTTTGGAGTACAGATGACCCTGACGTGATTGAATTTCGGTATACTAACCAAATTTCAGTCTTTGATCAAATCATACCTTCCCTTATTCCGCGTAAAGGAGAAAGTCTCAACCGAACATCCTGCCATTGGTTTAGATTGGTGGAAGATGCAGGGATATGTGATACACATATCATTGAGATGAATGCTCCAGACAGAGTCCTTGCACGTCGATATGAAGTCATCCGGGAACCCGGTGCAATCCCCCGTGAGATGGAGAATGTTTTCGTCCCACTGGAAGTCATTTGTCGGCACTATTTGGCGGGTGGTGGATGGCGTAGATACAAGCGTGGTGATGTGGGTGCAGAGGAGTTTGGTTTTGAGCCAGGTACAGTTTTGGAGGAGGGTGTTAAACTCCCTGAACCCTATCTTGAAGTATCGACCAAGTTTGAAAAATTCGATCGGCTTCTCGACCGTAACGAGGCATTGGAAATTTCGAATCTGACTGATGGTGAATTCGATGCAATTTTGGCAATTGTTGTGCAAGTCGATGAAATCATCCAAACTGAGGCCACCAAGCGAGGATTAATCCACGTCGATGGGAAGAAGGAATTTGCTTTGGGACCGGGTAGGATACCAGTTCTTGTTGATTCGTTTGGGACATTGGACGAGGACCGATGGTGGGGTGCTGAGGATTATGAAAATGGAACAATTGTGTCCTTATCCAAGGAATTTGTTCGCGAGCACTACTTGGGCACAGGTCATCATTCAGAACTTTATGCAGCACGTAAAGCCGATACCGAAGAGCCACCTATCCCTGCACTTCCACAAGTCATTATCGATCAAACTGCGGCCCTATATGCGAGCATGTTTGAACGATTGACAGGTGAAAATTTCTAATCACCATGTGCACGCATTAGAATTCCAATACTGCGTTTTTCAGCCGTTTTCAGGATAATCAATAGATGACGAGCGACATCCAGTACACCTCCGTCAAATGGTTCGTTTTGGGCAACCTTCCAAGTTGATTTTTGGAGATAGGTGCGTAATTCAGTCACCTCCGGTGTCGTCAACCAACCGTGCAATACCATTCCTCCAAAACCATTGCTCAAATGGTCGTGTCCCCGAATTTCACTTCGAAAACCCGCGTCTAGCTGTGTGAGTAGTTGTCCCCCCCGGTCATTATCGTTCTCCGGAATTAGATACTCCCTCAAGTAGGCAATTGCATCCCCGTCTTCTGTTGGGAATCGGCCAAGACGTTCCATCGAAATACCTCTGTCTAATGGTTCTGCAGGTCCCCCCTCGTCTGTGGTTTCTCTGAGGGCGATGAACAAAATTGTTGCATCATCCCATTCTATTGCTGTTCGTCCCTCTGATAGAACAATACCTTGAGATTCTAGCTGTTTTGCCGCATTCGCGTGTTTGAGAGTGAGGTTTCCAAGTTCGTCCCCCCCTCCACGTCTTACAGTATCAAGCATATCTGCCAGTTCGGCAGCTGCCAATCCCTGCATCGGGTCGAATGTGTGGAATGGGGTTATTGCCCCCGAATTCATGGGTTCCAACTTAATTCCCTCCAATCCGATCACGACGCTCGCGAAGGCGTTCAAGTCGTGCTTCGAACTCATCCGCTAATGCGGGTTCCAGTTCAGGTTCAACTTTAATTTCCCCAATTTCAGATTCGGTTTCTACTGATGGCTTCAATTCACCGTCATCTGCTTCGATATGGATGGATTCATCATCGATAGTGTCAGGCATATTCCTCATTTTAGTGACTACTTTCTTTCTAATCCGTTTTCGCCTTTCGATCCGCTTCGGACCCGAATTCGGTCGAATCATCCCAAGTAGGCCCATGGTGCCAAAGACGACAACCAAACTTCCGAGAAGCATGGCGTAATCCAATCCTTCGCTAGGTGTTGCCACCCCTGCAGGTAGTACGATTAGATTGGTGTCATCTTGGTCACTACTGTCAATATCCCAAGGGGCTTCACATTGTAATTCAATATCAATGGTTGTTCCTACTGGTAGATTTGGCCTCTTGATGGTGATTTGAGGGGCCAATTCGCCACCAACGTCGACACGATACCGTGAGCTCCAACTATCGGCACTGAGGTGTAAGTAACAGATGGCTTCAGCAAATTTCGATTGATTCTGCCTACTGATTGAAATCACAATTTCTTGGATATCTGAAGTTTCACGTATTTCAACAGCAGTAATCCCCAAATTCCAATCTGTGTCGCGAACCAGAACAGTTCGTGTGGATTCTGCAATCAATGCCCCATTCCCATCGAGTAATGTTGCTTTGAGTGTATGTTCTCCAGGCACAGGGTCCCATGTTAGTGCGGAAAGGTTAATCTTACTCAGGGTGATATTTGACAGCAAGTGTCCAGATGCATAATCGATTACAATACCGGTTTCATCACGCAATATGATTGTCCAATCGATTTCTGTTGTGCCATTGTGAATGGTGCATGTTGCTTGAGGGTCGGATCCAAGTGAATTTACAGTACAATCGCCCATACGCGTGGGTGGTTCACGCACACGCGCCCAATAATCTAGTGAAAAACCATCGACACTCAGTACACCATTGGAATTCATTACAGGCACGGTCCAAAGCCATCCACCCTCATCTGATTGGGACAGGGCTCCCCCTCCCTGATGCACAGAATTAATCTCAAACCCGGGATTGAAATTTAATTCTAAAATATCACCCGATGTGCCAAACAGTACTGGGCTGGTAGCCCACGATTTGTTGCTTTGAGTTAGCGTCAGTATCGCCTCATGTTGTGTTCCACTTTCATCAATGGTTCGTAGCGTAACACTGGTGTCATATCCACTTTGATTGGAATTTGGTGGGATTGCTGAAAGTGGAATGCCAGAACTTTCACCCACGCCTAGGCTCACTTGATCAGGACCAGAGGTGGACCAACCTTCGGGCAATCCAAGGATTTCAATTTCAATTGTTGTGGGTGCATTACCCAAATTTGAGAGCATCGCCAATGGCAAACCACCTACAGGTGATATAGCCCACACTTCATCATACTCGAGCGTATAATCGTGCCATGCCGCTACGCGCAAGGGGAGTGTAGTTTGCCCCATTCCTGATCCATCACCATTTCGTGCCCTAAGTGTCAGTTCCACTGTATGGCCTGAAACGGCTCCGTCAGGTGGGATGATTTCACAGGTAAAGTTAGCACTCTCTCCAGGTGATAGTGATGAGATATTTTCACTGACATCGATGACCCAACCGCCGGCATCAACCCATCCATTGATGAATGGGGCGGCAGGGGAATTTCCGCGCTGTTCGACGATTAGTGATATGTTGGCGCCATTTCGGTCGATGTCCAAATCGGCACCTCCTGCTAGAATCCACCAGCCTGAGACATGATTCGTGTGGATGTGGACTACGAATGGTGCAATTGAGATATCATCGCTCAACCCATCGAAACTAAGGGTCGCTATCGTATCTTTCCATGCAGTGGCTGAAGTATTAACTCCAATTGAGAGGTTTTGAGTTTGATTCACCAATACATTGTCACTAGAGGTACCCCATGCAGTCCAACCTGTCCCCGTGTCACTTCCTGCAACCTGTAGGGATATTGTTGGAATCAAGTCGATTTGATCGTCTAGGTTACCAATATTTTTCACACCGATGATAAAGCTGAGTTGTGTATCAGGGTCAGCATTTATCGTATCTCCACTCTCGATTTGTATGCCGCTGTATGTCAATTCCATTCCCCAACGGTGATCCTGTCTTGCTTCAATGAGGATGTCTGTAGTAGAATTAACCTCGATGCCCCCCAAAGATTGCATTTCAAAGCGGAGAATGAGGGCAACTGCAGCAGTCATTTCTTGAGGTAGTGTTAGCGATACCGGGACACTGCGCAGTTCACCCGCGCCGAGTGCATATTGTGAAGATGGAATTTGAATTTGGAGTCCAGGGTCCATGGAGAAATTAGCATTTGAAACAACACTCCACGATATGTCGTACGCATCAGGGCCATTGCCTGGATTCGACAGTCGGAGCATCAGAGTATCTTGGACCCCTACATCCATACGATGTGGCTGGATAACCGGTGAAGTAATCTCAAGAACTGCCCTGTGTATTTGTAAGACTTGTAGGGATAGTGATAGTAAACATCCACTGTTATTCGCTTCCACAGCAGTCCATGTGTGCAGCATTGGGGGGGCGGCATATGGTATATCTAGAATCAGTGAACCTGTCACCCGTGCACCCGTGTTCCCAGAAACTCTGAGTGTGGTCCCTTCAATCGATAGAGCACCATTTGTACCCCAAATCCAATCGGGCATGATCATTCCTGCCGATGCCATATCCCATTCCATTTCATCAACACCCGATGGTAACTGTACCTCGATATTCCATGTTCGATTATCAGCAGGCACAGATCGAATGTGAGGTGGTAAAATTTGCACTTGATTCGCAGTGAAGGTCAAATCGATTGTTCGGCATTCTTCATCATCACCAGCACCAATACACATCGAGAGTTGTGTCGAGACATTATCTCCAAGTGATGCAGAGTGTGGCACATCATGGCGTGCAGTCAATTCACGAATTTCATTCGGTGCCAATTGCAATGGGTTGACCTCTTGACCAGATGAATCGTGTAGCGTGATGATTTGCCCCCAAGCTGTTTGTTGCCACTGCAGTGAAACTGTTTCTGGTGCATTACCGAGGTTTTCGATAAGAATCCAAGCAGCAGCAGCCTCTCCTGGAATCCCCATCCCATTCGAATTTGCAGTTCCGTCAGCACCCCGGAGTGACAATCCTCTGGTTCGTTCAGCCTCTATTGCCAGTATCGCGGTTTGAGATATGCTTTGATTCGAATCGAGTGTCATCGTAATTTCGACAAAGCCAGCGTCGATTCCCAATGCTTCCACCGGTGCAGTGACCCTCAGTGTCGGACTCCATGCGGCACCAACACCAAGCTGTACCCCCGAAGATGCACCAGGGTCGAGGTCAACAATCGTCCAGTTTACAGGCAACCCCGTATCGTCAATTGTCATTGACCAAGTGCCTGCAATACGTCCTGTAGATGTGATGAGTGGTTGTACATCCGTTTGTCCACCCGGTAGGACCCGAACTGGATCAGGTGGGACTCCAATACTAACATTGTAGGGTGCAATAATTGAGAGAACGGTAGTCGTCACATCGTTATCCGTACGTGTTTGGGTTACATTTCCATGTTCATCAAGATTCAACTCAAATGTGTGCTCCCCCAACCCTCCAAACCAGTCAAACGAAAATGAAGCTGAATTACCGTTCCCAGTGGGGGGGCGCGGGTCCAATGCACCCTCTCGATGGGTATGTTTCAACTCCCCATCAACATACATTCTCGCAAATGTATCTGTCGAGGTTGAGTCAGTACCGGCGTTTTCAAAGAAAGCCGTCACTGTAACCGATTCACCAGGGTCTGGTGTACTGGGGTTGAATGTGATTGCCAACCCATCTTCATATGGTCGGATGTCGGCCCCTGCCTGGGAAATCAACATATCTCCAACGAGTAAATCAAGTGCACCATCGTTGTCGAAATCAGCAAGAGCATGGCTGGCCCAAGTCCGGTGGGGTAATTCCAACCCTGAAACCCATTCAGCATTGATAGATGAACGCGAACCTGTTTCACCATCATGAGCATAGATTGTCCGGCCAAATGTAACCAAAATCTCGTCGAATCCAGTCCCATCAATATCCATTGGAGTTGGGGCAGACACCGCAATCTCATCATTCGGATTCCCTGAAGTGCCTTCGACAATCTGATTCCAATCTAGCCAGGTGTTCTGGCTTTGCTCATTGTAGTTGTGACATCCGACCATGCCATGCCAAGAGATTCCATCGCGGTACCATGTATTCCAGCAAATACGGTCGGTGATGCCATTGTCGTCTGAATCGATGAGTGCAGGTGGTGCATCTGCATATCCATTGGAAGCCGAAAAGGAGAAAATGATTGATG
>JAPKEY010000078.1 GCA_028821815.1 Candidatus Poseidoniales archaeon
CCAGCGTCTTCCAAGTGAGTGTTCAATATTCATTTGATCAAGGATTCGGGCCACTACAAAGTCGACTAGGTCGTCAATACCCTGTGGATTATGATAAAATCCAGGGCTTGCAGGGAGTACCACAACACCCCATCTCGATAGTTTAGTCATGTTTTCCAGGTGAATTGTCGCATAGGGGGATTCACGTGGAACTACAATCAGTGGCCGACGTTCCTTGAGAGCAACAAGTGCTGAACGGGTGACCAAGTTATCAGATATCCCGGCTGCGATTTTACTAATCGTAGTCCCGCTGGCTGGACAGACAACATAATGATCAATTTTGGCAGAACCCGAAGCTGAACGTGCTGCGAGGTTGTCATTGTCCTCTAGAGAAACACCTGGAATATTTGCTAAATCAGCAGCTTTCAGCCCCAATTCAAGGTCGAGATTGATACCCCCTTCACGTGTAACGATAAGAAGAACATCCCACTTGGCATCAGACAATGCACGTAGTAAACGTTCGGCATACAGTGCGCCAGAAGCGCCGGTAACCGCAACGACTGCCTCTGGCATCACGCATGGCTCAAGCAATTCCTTCTTGAATGCTTGTTAGGAACCGTGACAGGACCGGCATTGCCGCATCAAATGCTTCAAAATCTCCCCCCCAAGCGATACGAAGGTAATCCTCCAGTCCGGCATGGAACATCCCACCGGGTGTTGCAAGTAGTCCCAATGGCTTGCCATGTTCAGCCATTGCCAGTACCGCATTAGTTCCAATTGAAAACGCCCCAAAGATACCGAATGGTGGTGGCGTCCATTCAATCCCATGTGCATCTAGTACTTCGATCAATTTCGGTAAATTCTTCTCACGCGCCACCCAAATCGCGTCGAGCGCCTCATCTAAACGTGGGAATACTGCGCCGGCAATCGATACAGAAGGTGCGCTGGCCATACCCTGCATATTTTGGAAGGCATGCTTAGCATTTTGGATGAATTTTGGTGCACCAATCATCCATCCAAATCGAAGCGGACCAAGACCATATGTCTTGGTCAATGAGTTCACAGAGATTACATTTTCAGACCGCAAATACATTGGTCTATAGAATTCAGTCCCCTTTGCAGCATCCAGATACACTTCATCAGATACAATGTTGACGTCCGCTTTCGTTGTGGCATCAATTAACCAATCTTGGTCCTCTTCTGAAATCATCTCTCCAGTGGGGTTCATGACTGGTGTGAATACGATCACACCAACCTTTGGGAGGATATCCAACACCTCGTCACGATTCAATGTCCATGGTCCCGTATTTGGCCCTCGATGGAAAGGAATGACCTCACAACCGAGCAAACGTGCACATTGCGAAACAACGGCGAATGAAGGCATTTCGACACCAACCACCCGTGGCCCATTTTCAGGGAGTGCTGCCAGTATTGCCAAGGAAATCGATTGGCAAGCCCCATGAGCAATGCAGACTTGATTCAAATTTACATCATAGCGTTGCGCCACCCATTGAGCGGGGTTTACATCATTCTTCCAGAACCCCAACAAATCTTGAGGATTCAAGTCAAAATCCCATTCATGTGTAAATCCAGATTGAGATAGGTCATGGGGGCGATTTTCCTGTAAACGAGGAACATACCAAGAAAGGTAATCTACGGGTGGAATCCCATCACCACTAACCGGGCCACCGAGCCGCGGTTCCATCTAAATCACCGTCGATTTATCTTAGCCAATAATCTCAACATTTCCAAGTAAATCCAGACGACTGTAACCAAAAGGCCGAAGACTGCTCTCCATTCCAAACTCTTTGGTGCTCCATTTTCGACTCCACGTTCTATGAAATCAAAGTCGGCCGCCAAACAAAGAGCGCCCAATCCGATTACGAGTAAAGAGAAGCCAATGCCGATGGGTCCACTTCCGTGGATGTAAGGGATCTGAGGTCCACCAACCAAAGCGAAAATGAGGGTAAGCATGTACACTAAGAAAACTGCAGACATGGCACTGAAAACCGCGATACGGAAATTATCGGTGACTACGATAATTCCCATTCTGTAAATCACCAACATGCCGCCAAATACAGCTGCAGTCAGCATGAATGCCTGAATTGCAATTCCTGGATATGATGACTCAAATAATGTGGTAATTCCACCAAGGAAAAGGCCCTGTAAGGCAGCATATGTCAGAACTGCAATGGGGTTCTCTGCCAATCCAGTAAACAGCATCACAAAGAAGAATATGAAGCCAGCAACCCACCCGACTACGCTCAGCAAGAATGCCAGTTCCGCATTTCCAGTGACAAATAAGCCGAAAACCGACATGCCGCTAATCATCATCACAAAGAATGTAATCAGTCCTTTTTCGGCAACACCCTCAATGGTCATCTTGTCTTGTACTAGATCTTGTATCGTGAAAACGGAATCATTCAGAGCAGGGTTACTTGTACGGTACATGCAACTATGCAGAACTTGGTGGTTCTCAAGGCTTCGCTTCGTTTCGATTGAGACTTCCAGACATTACAGATAGCAAGGATTCAATCAAATCATCACCCGATATGTCATATCCCAATCGATCCAAAGATGTGGTTGTTCCAGCACTGAGTCCACAACCATCTAATGTCTCGACACGCCCCTTCGGTGTCGCATAGTTGATGGTGAACCCATGCCTCGAAACCCAGCGCATAAAAGCCAATCCTACAGACCCTACTTTAGCATCTGCAACCCACACACCTTGCATTCTCTCATCTGTATCGGAATCGATTCCAAGTGGTGCGAGGGCTGAAACCGTCCATTGTTCCAATTTCGAGGTAATGCGCTTGACATTCGCTTCTCCCTCCAAGTCCCATTTGAAAATTGGATACACGACCAATTGCCCCGGCCCATGCCATGTGATTCCACCACCACGATCAACATCTGTGGTGGGGTAATTCGAGGGAACCACGACCCCATCTCGACGAGCACCGGGTCCGATGGTAACGATTTCGGGATGACTGCAAAACAGAAGGGTATCTGGGATTTCATCTCGCAATCTTTGCTGTTGTAATTCGCGCATCAGCAGTTCAGCATCAGGATAACTCGTGTGGCCAAGACGTCGGACTGCGACCACACGCTGCACCGCCATGACATCCGGTGGGGGCGGTGGGGCATGAAGTAAATGGATTCAATAACAAGATGACAAAGCCGGGATACATGTTGCCAGATACTCTGCATATGTTCGACAAGGAAGACAGGAAAGCATACTGTCGTGTATTAGCCGCAGTCGCACTTGCAGATGGTCGTGTTTCTACTGAGGAATTTGCTAATTATGAGTCGCGAATGGGCATGGCTCTCCTTCCACCTGAGGAGCGCGTCATCTTACGTCAGGAATTGAAGCGTGGTCGGAGTTTCACCAACGCTGCTGATCACATGCATCCTGCCCATCTTAGAATCGCATTGCGAGATGCACTACTGATGGCCGCAGCCGACGGTCACTATGATGCACGCGAGATGGATGTCGTCAAGGAATTGGCACAAAAAGCCTCATTTTCAGAGGAAGACCTAGAGAATCTATACGATTGGATTGACGAAGGCTGGAAATGGATGAAGAAAGGTCGCAGCGTTCTATCTCTACCAGAGGATATTCATCACTGGGGTACAG
Source organism: Candidatus Poseidoniales archaeon (assembly GCA_028821815.1). GTDB lineage: Archaea > Thermoplasmatota > Poseidoniia > Poseidoniales > Thalassarchaeaceae > MGIIb-P. The sequence continues at coordinate 3,614 of JAPKEY010000078.1, forward strand.
TCTACGAATCGTAATCAAACAGTATGAATTGCATGCCCCAAGGTCTTGAGCACACCTTCATGGAAGGATTCCGACATAGTTGGATGTGCGTGGATTGTTCCAGCGATATCCTCGAGGACTGCACCCATCTCTAATGCCAGAGTGAATTCCCCAGATAGTTCACTCACATGACTCCCTGTTGCTTGGATACCGAGAATCACATGGTCACTTTCGCGTGCGACTACGCGCACGAAGCCCCCAGTCTTCTCCGCCTCCATCGTCAGAGCGCGACCATTCGCAGCTAGAGGGAATTTCCCAGTGATGATTTCTTCACCGGCTTCTACAGCTTCATCCGGCGTCAGTCCAACACAGATGATTTCAGGTTCTGTGAACACGATAGCTGGAATCGCAACTGGATCGAAGGAGCGCTTGTGACCTGCGAGAATCTCTGCTACCATCTCTCCTTGCGCGCTCGCGCGATGTGCCAGCATAGGTTCACCTGAGACGTCACCAATGGCAAAGACACCACGCATCGATGTCTTGCACTGGTCGTCGATTCGAATAAATCGCTCATCGGCATCCATCCGCAGACCCATTTTCTCCAGACCCCATCCGCGCGTATTCGGTTGTCGTCCAACAGTCACCAGGACCTTGTCGAATGTTTCTGCTTGTATTTCTCCGCCACCATCCTTCCAAGTAAGTTCCACCTTACCATCATTGACTTCCGCTCCCTGCGCAAGACAATTGACATGTGTGGTTACTCCATTCTTTCGTAACCACGTAACCAGTGGTCGACGCAATTCGTCATCGAAAATTGCCAAGACTTTGTCGAGCCCTTCGATGACAGTCACCTCGGAACCGAGTCTTCGTAATGCGATTCCCAGTTCCAGTCCGATGTAACCTCCACCGATGACAGCAACCTTCTCAGGTAGTGCATCTAGATCCAGCGCACCGGTCGAGGAGCAGATATACTTCTCATCAAATTTCATGAATGGTAATTCGATTGGGGTTGAGCCGGTGGCGAGGATGACGTTCTCAGCTTCGATATTAACGGGTCCCTCCTTGGTTTCGACGGTACAATGCTTTGCATCCTTGAATGTGGCCCAGCCCGCGATGAGTCTCGCACCAGCATTTTTCAGTAGGTGTTCAACACCCTTGTTGAGTTTGGTCACAATATCATCCTTCCATGAGATGAGTTCTTTCATGTCCAAGGAGACTGAACCATCAATTTTCATACCCATGTGCCCATCCATGTGCTGGGCGAGATGATGCATTCTTTCTGAGGCGTGTATCAAAGCCTTTGATGGGATACAGCCACGAATCAGACAGGTGCCGCCTGCTTTGTCACCTTCAACAATCACCGTATCTAGTCCGAGTTGAGCAGCACGAATCGCAGCGACATACCCACCAGGGCCAGCGCCTATGACCAATACTTGACAAGATATATCTTCCATATTGACGCCTCAGAGAATCGAGATTGGATGCTCGAGTAATTGCTTCAGTGCCTGCACAAGTGCCGCTCCATCCGCTCCATCAACAACACGGTGATCCCATGATGAGGACAGATTCATCATCCTTCGAATGGTGATTTTACCATCGATGACTACAGCTCTATCATTTGCCTTGTGTACACCTAGAATTCCAACCTCTGGATGATTGATAATGGGTGTGGCACCTAAACCGCCATCACGGCCAAGGCTGGTGATGGTGAATGTCGAACCTGTCAAATCATCTAGGTTGGCACTTCCATCTCTTGCAGCGCTTGCAACCCGGATAAGTTCGGATCCAGTTTCCCAAATCGTCTTCGCTTCGACGTGTTTGACGACAGGCACATACAACCCCCGATCAGTTGTCGTTGCGATTCCAATATTGATTGCACTATGGAGTGACAGAATCTCATTTTGGTCATTATATCTGGCATTGCATCCTCCGTGTTCACCTTGGAACAATTTGACAAGAGCTTGCATGATGAAGGGCAGGTAAGTCAACTTCGGTTGTTCTTCTGTGCGATTGGCGTTCATCCATTGTCTGAGGGCTTCAAGGTCTGTCACGTCAACTTCTTCGAAATACGAGAAATGGGGAATTGTAGTGTATGATTTGGTCATTTGTTCAGCAATCTTTCTACGCAGACCAACCACTGGAACTTCGGTCACACCTGAGCGTTCTTGCCCCGGCATGCTAATCGGTAATCCACCAACAGTTTGCGGTCGTGTCAGATATGCATCAAGATCATCATGTGTGATACGCCCTGCTGGTCCTGAACCACTAACCTGGGAAAGTGAGACACCTTCCTCTTTGGCTCGTCGACGGACTACTGGTGAAGCCAGTGGTCTGCGTGATGTATCAGGTGCAGTGACCGGTTCAGGTGCAGGCGTAGGTGCTGATTTTGGGGTGGGGACAGTAGTTGGAGGCGCAGGTGCTGGTTCAGGCGTTGGCTCTGGTTCAGGCATTGGTTCTGGTTCAGGCTCCGGTTCAGCCGCAGCACTCCCTTCACCATCGACCTCGAATTCGATCAGTGGTGCGCCTACAGCAATCATGTCGCCAATGGCTCCGTAGAGTTTGGAAACCTTCCCGTCAACCGTGCTGCCTATTCCAACTGTAGCCTTGTCGGTCATGATGTCAACCATTTCTTGATCTTCGACGACAGTGTCACCAACAGCGACGTGCCAAGCGGTAATTTCCCCCTCGACAACGCCTTCTCCAATATCTGGTAATTTGAATACATGCAAACCCATTTTCATTCCTCCAATGTGGCCTTTATGGCCTCTGTTATTCTTGCTTGGCTTGGGAAGTAATCCCATTCCAAACTGTGCGGATAGGGTGTGTCCCATCCGGTGACTCTCTGAATCGGTCCTTCAAGATGCCAGAAGCATCGTTCTTGCACCAATGACATTAATTCGGCACCAAAACCCGATGTTCTTGGTGCTTCGTGTACGATTACACACCGGCCCGTCTTCTTGACCGAATTTTCAATTGCATCGATATCGAGTGGTACCAAGGTTCGCAAATCAATGATTTCGGCGTCAATTCCACTTTTTTCAACCGCTGCACTGGCAACATGGACCATGGTTCCATAACAAAGGATGGTGACATCTTTTCCTTCTCTGACGATTTCAGCTTTGCCCAATGGGACGTTGTAGTACTCTTCAGGCACCTCGCCCTTGGGGTGGTTGTCCCATTTGACCATGGCTGCTGTATGGTCTCCATCAAATGGCCCATTGTAGAGTCGCTTAGGTTCAAATAAAATGACTGGGGCATTACATTAAATAGAAGAT
>JAPKEY010000079.1 GCA_028821815.1 Candidatus Poseidoniales archaeon
CGCGAAGAAATTCCAAACCAAAAGGCGAACCCTAAGGAAATTCGTAAATTGAATGAACGAATCACGAAAATGCTCGAATCAATCAATTCACATCGAACTGATATCAAGAAAATGCGCAGGGAAGCAGGGCGACTCGATGCCTATGCACGTGTGCGGAAAAAGAGTGGCAAGAGTGGGAAAGGTGGACGAAGAATTGGGCCGCGTTTGGATGATGTGAAGGCACGTGCAAGCAGTGGTGAATCGTTGTCTCTAGATGATTTCAATGCCTTGCTCAACAGTGGTAATCTTCTTGAATCACTTGGTGCGGCTGAGGGCAAAACTCCTGTAGCCAAACCAGAACCCGCAAAAACACGCAAACGTCAAACCGGAGCTGCCCGAGGCCGTAGACGAACATTAAATTCCGAAGAAAGAGAAAAACGCCGCAGGTGATTCTGTGTCGGGGCTCGATTGGATTCCAGTCTCATCACTCAATGAGTGGAACTATGATAGATTGGAAAACATTCGTAAGTTGATAGTTGAAACGACTGGCGAAGCCTATCGAATTGACCGTCTTAGAGAACTTCCTTTAGATGAACAATTTGGTCGGTGGGTGCTCTCAGATGGAGATTCAGATTTTGGAATCTTATGGGTCATGCGTCTGTCAAAAAGTTGCGCTAGGGTACTAGCATTTTCTATTGCAAAAAATTTGCGCGGGAACGGCATTGGTGCAGAGGGTTGGCGCCATTTCGCCTTGGCTGCTAAAGCATTTGGAATCAGGTCAGTCCAACTAGAAGTTAGGCAAGATAATTACGCAGCAATTCGGATGTACCATCGCAGAGGATTACGGCCAAAAGGGAGTATATCCGGGTTCTACCGGGATCACGATGGTTGGTTGATGCTTGGACCCCTACTTGTAGATCCAGCGTCACAATGATGCCCTGTCACGTGCTGGCATCAGATAATGCGGACCCGACTCCTACATGATATACTCAACCAAGAGGGGGTGAATTGGGTCGCCCTTGTTGGACCAGATGCATTGCCAATCGATTTTTTACCGATGGGGCAGGATGTTGATTCCGCCATTGCAATGTGGGCAGACTTGGATTTTCTTGTAGAAGATACACCAGCGCGAATGCTGGTGCGTACAAGTGAGGCGATAATGCTTTCACATCGTGTTGATGAGGACCGGTTGCTCCTAATTCACACGGCATTAGGTGTGAATATTGGGCTATTGAGAAGCACACTTGAAGATGCGGCTCAACGAGTTGTTGACTTGGCCTAATCAAATAGAGGCCCAAGCAATGAGACGCCAGAACTGGTGACTTCCATGGCCTGTTTCTCCATGGAATGTCTCACATGTCGCATTTTCTCTACTTGCAAGGTGCGAACCATTTTCCCATTCCGTCGATCAAGACCAAGATTCAGAATTGAATCTGCAAGGAATCCCTCGTTTCCTTCCAATTCGGCATGCTCTCCCGCTTGGCGCTCGGTGATGACGAAAGTGTGAAGATTTTGGCTTCGACAAAATTCAAAGAAACGGAACATTCGCTTTCGCATTTCCTCATCAACACTGGTTAAGCTGTAAATTGCACCCAGAGAATCAAGGACGAATACCGAAAATGCATCGCCTCTTTCTCGCTTGAAATGTTCAATCATTTTCTGAGTGAATTTGAGATAATCCATTTCTTCATTTTCATTTCGTAATTCGGTGAAATCAGTAATCTGGAGATTTTGTGGCAAGGTTAGCCCCAATGAGTGTGAGGAACGGAGCAAACTACTCGTGGTCTCTTCAACTGTACAATACAAACCAAAACCACCAGATTGGCGCAAATGATTCGATACCAACGAAAGACAAAATGAAGATTTCATCGAACCGGGAGGTCCGGTCACAAGGGTCAGGTAAGGGGGGTTGACATCGGTTGTAAGTACTCGGTCCATTCCAGGCATTCCATCGATGAACATGAGAATCAAATTGGGGGATTCACGGGCGGGGTTTAATCGTTCTCTTCAATCGTGCCAGAAAAACTCAGACGCCCCCTTAGGGGGCGATGTTCAGAGAGCAGCGATTATATGGCATCGCCATTTGGCGTGGACGATTGAAGGCCTGACTATGTCAGACCAAATGGTGATTCGAATGGATGACATCTTACCCGTGCTTACAGACCTACGAGGGATTGTAGATCGAAAAGCAACTGAAAATCGTGACGTACGGGATGGATTGAATGGAAAAATGAGGGAGCACATCGGCACCCGTAACACATTCAATAGTGAAGTTCGTGAACTGATTTCTGAGGTTCAACACCAAAAAGGAATTCGAGATGAATCAAATGGTGCTGTGCGGGAAGCAAAGTCCGAACGTGCAGACAAAAATCAAATGGTGCGTGATGCCAAGGATAAATTGCGCGAATTATCACCTGAAAGTGAACAGAGAGGCAACCAAAACGATCGCCGAGGACGGCGTGATAAAGAAGACACTCCCGCTTCCCTACGCCGGAAAATTGAGATCCTAGAAAATGAATTTGAAAGGAGCATACATACTGGAAAAAATGAGACAAAAGCCATGCTCAGTATGAAACAAATGAAACGGAAACTACGAGACATGACTGAGAAAGAAGACTCAAATGTCGAACTTAAACAAGCACGTGAGCAACTTCGCGTAGCAATTGATTCGCAGGAAGCCGCACACCAAATTGTTGAAAGTGCTGCACAAATTGCTCAAGAGGCTCACGATTTGATGCTGAGATTGAGTGAGGAAGTCGATAAATTACGTGAACAAGCTGATGCGAGTCAGGCTCAAGTTCGTCGGGCAAAACGTGAGGCTGACCGTGCCCATCAAACATATATTGTAAGCCTCCGGTGCCTGCATTCAATCCATGATATTGTTCGAGCAAAGAATAACAAAGACGCTGGAATTGATACCGCAAAGGGCGCAACTGCCAGAGTCGAAGTGCAAGATCTCATGTCCAAACTCATGTCTGGAGAAACCTTGTCAACTGATGAGCTGATGGCCCTGCAGCGTGGCGGTGGATAATCGATGATTGGTTCTGATGACATTCAGTCTATTCTTGAGGATTATGATCGCCTTAAATTACGAATTGGCATGACTGCGAGCCACAGTGCTTTAGACATCTGTGATGGTGCGATCGAGGAAGGTTTTCCAACGGTTGCATATTGTCAAAAAGGTCGCGAAAAAACCTATGCAGACTATTTCAGAACCAAGCGAAATTCAGCGGGTAGAGTCGTCAGAGGCATGGTGGATAAGGCAATTGTACTGGATTCATTCAATGATGTCATGGTACCTAATTTCCAACAACAAATGAGAGACCGTAATGTGGTGTATATTCCAAACCGATCATTTACATCTTACAGCCCAATCGCTGGAATTGAGAATGATTTCCGCGTCCCTTTGTTCGGAAGCAGAAACATGTTGCGAATGGAGGAACGCACTGAAGAGCAGGATTACTATTGGATTTTAGACCAGGCTGGATTACCATATCCTGAAGCCATCGAAAATCCAGAGGATATTGACTGTTTGGTGATTGTTAAATTGCACCATGCCCAGAAGAAACTAGAACGAGGATTCTTTACGTGTTCTTCATTTGAAGAATACAGACAGAAATCTGCAACCTTACTCAAAGAAGGTGTGATTGACCAAGCTAGTCTTGATGGTGCACGAATTGAACGCTATGTGATTGGACCTGTGTTTAATCTAAATTTCTTCTATAGTCCCCTTGCAGAAGATATGCCCAAACTTGAGTTGTTGGGTGTTGATTGGCGATTTGAGTCATCTCTTGATGGACATGTTCGTTTGCCTGCTCCACAACAAATGTCAATGCCTGCGCACCAACAAATCCCTGAAATGACGGTTGTTGGTCACAATACGGCAACAATTCGTGAGAGTTTGTTAGAAAAAGCGTTTGAACTCGGTGAGAAATTCATCACAGCGAGTCAAGAGCATTACGATCCAGGTATTATCGGTCCATTCTGTTTACAAACTTGTATCGATAAAGACATGGACTACTACATCTATGACGTTGCACCTCGTTTGGGCGGTGGAACCAATGTTCACCTCAGTGTGGGGCACCCCTATGGAAATGCAACATGGCGTAAACCAATGAGCAGTGGGCGTCGAATCGCAATGGAAATTCGCCAAGCTGTCGAACAAGATCGCCTTGATGAAGTTCTAACTTGATTATGGCATCGGGACCAATTGTCCCGTCAAACCGTGGACGAGAGCAGTTCCCCTGTCTGGAATACGGAGTTGCCAAGCAGGTAGCAGGGCCAAACGAGGTGTAATCTCTGCACTTGATGGATCCAATTTCCACCAATGTAGAACGCTACCTTGGACCTGATTTATTCCGGTTGATTCGGTCACTGTATAATGGCGGCGTTCCTCGCACAGGCTCGCTAATTTAGGTGCGATTTCAGATTCATCAATCCATAATTTTGGTTCGATCCGCTCCAAGTTTGGGATGAAATCGAGAGTTTCGATTTGGCCAAGATGATCAATTTCACCAGTAAATGGATCTTCAAGCAATTCCCACCATTGTCGATCTGCTGAATCACCAGGTCCACGCAATATACCTGTAACAACCCAAATTCTAGCGCTGAGAAGTACGGGGCGGGGTTCTGCGTGTGTCAGAGTTAATCTTTCCAATACAGATTCCAATTCAATTTGGGGCCGTAGGGCGGATGGGCCAGTTTGCTTGAGAGTTGGAATCGTTCTTTCAACGTCTTCAACTTCAACTGCAGATGGTGGTGTCGCCACGGGGATACTGGCATTCAAATCACCATTGAGTACTGCATCCCCCAACCACTGTGCAAATCGGACAGGGCCCCATACATCATATTCGACATCTGTTCGCTGTGGTTGTTGTTCCAATCGGAGAGGTCGTTCTGAAAGAAGCCAATGAGACCCCGCGGGTGTGTCAACTAACCAGCGTTCAATCTCAAGATTGTCCAATGGCGCCCACCCATCATGGGCATGCCAAACATGTGTTCCGATCGACAACTTCGGGCCGCTTCGTGTTGCGGGTGGTTGACTAAGTATACCGAGTAAAGAGATGCCTGGGCAGGGTGTATGTGGAGGAGGGGGGTCCAATGAAGCACCAAGTTGGGTGAGTAAATCACGAATCAAGGACTCCATGGTCGCCTATGGCGACCGTACCAGCCTTGAACACTCCGTCCTAAATCAATTAGATTGTAACCTTTGAGGGGGCTCAATCAATATTCGGTTGGAGACTCAATAGTTCGCTTTCACCTTCTTCACAAACACATATCGTGCTTATTGGAAATGGTTTTGCACAAGCTGGACCCAGCTCACGATTGACCAAATCAGTCCGATGCATTGGGACATCTGGATGCCTTGCGCGGAGCCCATCGATATATTCTTGAGGACAATTGATTGCGAAAATAACCATCTTCGCCTTCCCTTCAGCACAAGCATCTGATGCTTGATTTTGTCCAAAAGTTAAATCTCCAGTTTTAATTGCTGTTTTCAGTTCTCGGCTTAGTTCCATTCAAAATCCCTCCATTCTCCACAATTGCTTCTCATGGGTGAAATTAATCATTTTCAGGGATGTAGTACAGTTCTACACTTCCGGTTCCAAGTGCGATCGGTTGGCCGACGATGATATTCTCGGCGACACCGGTAAGGTTGTCTCGCTCGCCAATAATTCCGGCTTGTAGCAAATGGTTGACTGTAACTTCGAACGCAGCACGTGCAAGAATACTGTGTTTCGTTCCAGACACACCATGCCGACCAATCGCCCGAACTTCACCTTCACTGGTCATTACATCAGCAACCATTAGCAAATGTCGGACATCGACATCTAGACGTGCCCCTTCTAGGGTGAGAATCAGTTCATTGATGACTGCTTGCCGGGCTGCTTCAATACCAAGATAAGCGTAAATTTCCATGATGTTGTTGGTATAGGTTCGGCCGCGATCTACACCGGCGAAATCTGATACCTTGGACAGATTAGAGCCGATGGTCGAAATGTAAAATTCACCATCTGTATTCTTCTGTACATTGGCACGCGCGATGTCCTTCACACCCTTTAGGCGAAGTGTCTTGATTTTCTCTTCAAGTTGCAAAAGCTCAGTGTATGTGGGTGGATTATCACCGATGTCCTTCAAATCATCTTCTTTGGCAACGCCAGGAATAATTTTGAGAACCTTGGGCTTAGTGTCAGATCCATCTTCCACTGCGATGAATAGACGCAGGGCACGTGATAATTTGTCTCTCACTTCAGCACCACTCATATTCTTCAATTTGAGGTGGGAATTGTTGAGCTTTAGAACAATGTACCGCTGGGCAACCTCCACATCAATGTCAGCAATATCTTGGGTTGTGGTCGTTTCAAGGGATGCTGCCAATTTCTGCACCGCTTTTTCATCGGTTGCGAGTGGCTTACCTTTCTTGTCCAATTCCTCGACATAGATGTTCATTGTGGGTGTATCTGGTACCTTTCTAGAATCTACAATCTCGATAATTCGAGGAAGACCCTGAGTCACGTTTACAGTGGCCACACCCGCATAGTGGAAAGTTCGCATGGTCATTTGTGTTCCTGGCTCACCAATCGATTGAGCAGTGATAATTCCAACCGCCTCAAACGGGTCAACGAACGCACGTTCATACTGGTCTCCAGCCGCGGTGACAATCTTCTTTGCTTGCCCTGGTGTTAACTTGGCTTTACCACGGGTGTGAATACCACCGGATAGATCCATAAGAAGGCGTTGTGTGATTTTTATTCCTTCCTTTGTAGCCGCCTTTTCTAGCGCCTGATAAATTGGATCATCATGACTGATGGCACTATTGAGGTCAGCAATTTTTGATTCGGCATCGTAGTGCTGCAGCGCGAGTTCTGTTTTTT
>JAPKEY010000080.1 GCA_028821815.1 Candidatus Poseidoniales archaeon
ATTCACACCTACTGCAACCGCTCCGCGGTCTGGTGCACATTCCCATCGGCCTGCTGAGGCAGGGCAATCAGTTGACGAATGCCCGCCTCCAGTGTCCTCAACAGGGTTGAGTGTGATGTATGCGGTGTAATCCATCTCATCAGCACAGCATCCCAATGTGCTCAAGAAATCATGGTTGGGTATCCCATTGCTCTCCATGACCATTTCATCATTTTGAATCGAGACTGAGACCTCACATTGGAACCAAGGGCCTGAACCTCCGCCACCAGCTGAACTAGCACCATTGTTGTTGGAATTATAGCCCATATCGCCATTGTAGTCCTTGACCCATGGTCCTTGACCGTCTGTACAGACCCACGAGTCCGCCGGTTCCCATGTTGCAGCAGGACAACCTGTGGAATCAACCACAGTTCCGGCCGGTGTGTTTGGGCATTGATCTGGGCCATCAGCCACTCCATCTTCGTCATCGTCATTATCACAAGCATCCGGAATCCCATCGCCGTCCCAATCTTGGTTATCATCGCCGCCTTCACAAATATCGTCTGCGTCTGCAACACCATCGCCATCTGAATCGATAAGATCATCACAGCCATCAACAATACCATCGTTGTCAACATCGATTGAATCATCGTGACCTTCGCATTGATCATCAGCATCTGAGATGCCATCATTGTCGCTGTCACGCTCACTATCACTGCAACCATCTGAGTACACGGGTTCACCCTGCGGTGTGTTTGGGCAGTCATCATCTTCGTCGGGAATTCCATCCTGATCTGAATCAGGTTCTTCTGTATAGAGTTCGGGAATTGCATATTGAATATAGGTGCGGGATTCGGTAAAAAGTCCACAATCGGCAACGATTTCACCCGCGTGGTTGGTAGCATTGTAATCTACAGGAATCGAATATGTCGAAGCAGTGACTTGTCCGGTTAGTGCCTCTTGACCTTGTGGTTGATAGGAAACTGCACACGTGCTCGGGAATGCATGTGTGATGGTGCCCGTGATATCCGCCCAGTCATTATTGGCAGAATTCAATGCAAATGCAGTCGTAAATTCTGCTGCAGGTTCGTCTGGCATCGGCATCACTGCAGTCGAGTATATGGTGCCAGATGTTTGTCCACCCGCATCTTCTGCATACGCGCTAGTGACCCATTCTCCAGGCATGGTGATGGGGAGAACTCCAGTCCAACGACCATCCGATCCGGAAAAGAACATCCAAGGTCCGAGACGTTCGGTATCATCGGTCGGATTGATAATTTCAACATGAACAACGGTGGTCGACGGACTTTCATCGTGAATACCGCCTTCGATGGTAAATGCTGTAACGCCATACGCGTGCACAGCTTCATCCATGGTCAGCAAAGGAACCTCATCAGTGACGATTGGTCCTTGATTTTCTTCTTCATCATTATCATCAGAATTTTCCGATGTGTCATTGGTGGCCATTCCACCCATGAAACCAAGGGCACCTACCATGACAAGCATGCCAACCAAAAGAGCAGCAGTCCAACCGATTTTTTCATCCATGATATCCAAATAATTTACAATACCTTATGATGTTGATTCATCGATGGACTTTGTGTCCAACTTTTCCAGACTCGGTTGGATTTGCCATTTCCATACAGCACCAAGTAACATCAAGGCGGTTACAAGGTCGAGGAGGAAATGTTGCTTCGTGGTTAGAATCGAGAGGGACATTAGAACCCACCAAATACCGACAGCCCATTGACGGATTGGCTTATCTTTCCACCATCGAATCGCGAAGAGTGCAAATATACCCGCTGAACTCACATGCAGACTGGGCCATGAATTGTAGGGTGAGTCCATCAACCAAAGCCCCTCAAACATGGTTTGGAAAATTGGGTGCATACTGTCGATGTTTTGGATGGCTTCTGATCGAAGGTGGACTTCGGCGGGACAAATAACAAACCAGATGTTGGAGACTAGAATTATGACGAGTAATCCCTGACTCATGATTAGTGCTTCATATCGCCCTCTCTGATTGTTTGGAACTGAAATGAGGGGCAAGGGGTAGAAGAAATAGAAGAGTGATTGGTAGATCACAATTGTCCATGCCATGAACGGGATGGCCAAGTCTAACGATGTGGTTGGGTCAAAGACGGTCGTTCCACGCAATGCCATGAGGTGATTGGTGATGAGGTACATTGGCCCTCCAATGAAAATGGCAACTGCACCCATGGATAGTATGAATGCAAGCCGAGATTCTCTGGCAAGTACAATATTCCAAATCGGCCAAATGTCGAGGAACTTGTCGCGCACGCGAACACCTCACTTGAGATTACGAGTGAAAGACTGGATGCCTGTGATGTGGCGTGCCAAAATCAAGTTGTGAATATCGTGAGTTCCTTCGTAGGTTTTCACCGATTCGAGGTTGTTCATGTGTCGCATGATTGGATATTCACTGGTCACACCATTGGCGCCATGAATATCTCGGGCGACACGCGCAATCTCTAGTGCAATGTCCACATTGTTCATTTTAGCCAAACTGACATACTCGGGAATCCAATTGTCACTGTCGACCTTCTGCCCGAGGTGGTATGCGAGGAGCTGAGCCTTGGTAATCTCACGAAGCATGGTTGCCAGCTTCATCTGGATGAGTTGGAATGCGGCAATTGGGTGGTCGAACTGAATGCGTGCAAGCGAATATTGCTTGGCAGCATCAAAACATGCTTGAGCCGAACCAATGCTGCCCCATGCAATCCCGTACCGTGCACGATTCAGACATGAGAATGGACCGCCCAAACCCTTTGCCCCCGGTAATAATCGGTCCTTAGGAATTTTACAATCTTGGAAGACCAGTTCGCTGGTCACTGATGCGCGTAGGGAGTGCTTGCCTTTCTGCTCAGGTGCTGTGAATCCCTCGTCACCCATCTCGACAATGAATCCGCGAATCTCTCCGTCGAGTTTGGCCCAAACGATTGCCAAATCACAGATGGTTCCATTGGTAATCCACATCTTGGCACCATTGAGAAGATAGTGATCGCCCATGTCTTCGGCTTTGGTAATCATACCGCCTGGATTGGAACCATAGTCCGGTTCAGTCAAACCAAAGCAACCGATGAGTTCACCTTTTGCCATTCCAGGCAGATACTTGTGTTTCTGCTCTTCAGTACCGAATTTGTGAATGGGGTGCATTGAGAGTGAACCCTGGACGCTGGCAAAGGAACGCAGTCCACTGTCACCGCGCTCAAGTTCACGGCAAACAACACCGTAGGCAGTGTAGGACATGCCTGCACAACCGTATTCTTCGGGAACAACCATGCCAAGGATCCCCATGTCCCCCAGATCTTTAATCCACTCCCGGGGGAAGGTTCCGTCGAGGTAGTGCTGCTCAATATTCGGGATAACTTTCTCATCAACCCAATCTCGAACCATATCGCGAAGCATTCGTTCTTCTTCTGAAAGCAATGCGTCAACGTCATAGAAATCGAGTGCCTCGTATGCCATGTTGGGTGCCCCGTGCAGACCACATTTGAACATTGCCGACGCCCCCATAGGGGGCGGATTAGGAATTCTTGGATTTCCGAGCAGCTCGTTTCTCAGATTTTTCTTTCTCGATTCGCTTATTTTCTGCGGCTTCTTGCTTGGCGTTTCTGCGTGCGAAATACTTCTTCTGAAGTGTTTCACTGTTCATGAATATCAACCCCAGAACTGAACCTGGAACGGCGACGAAAACAACAGCGCCCAGCACATAGGAGATGAGGCTGTCAGTCCAAACACTGGTTTCGGGAGGAGGGTGGAATCCGATCACTGCACCATAAGATGTGACTAAGAACCCAATATTCGGATTATCTGTAGTGGCCCATGAGCCGACAAGTCGTTCACCGGCAAGAGCACTACTACTCGATACAACCTCCTCATATTCGACCCATTCATAGGCCTCACCTTCAGATAAATCCCAAGCCATAACTTGGAAGGGTGCCATAGTCACAAGGGCTTCGCTGGCCACACGGGTGTGAATGTGGGTAAACTCCCCACTGATGCTTGGGATGATTTTTGTGAAAATGGTCGTTTGTTGCGGTTCTTGAAGATTCAATCCGATGATTCCAATGGCCCGACCATCACCAATCGCCACACAACGATTGAACACGGGTTCTGCGCAATTGACGCCACGCCACACTCTGTCGGTACCGCCAACCCAGTGCAATTGATGATTTGAATTCGAATCAATAATGGCGATACCATCACTTTCGGTAGTTACTGCGCAAAGCGCATCTTCTGCTTGGCAAGCGATACCTGTAATTCGACTCCCTTTTGTATCGTTAAGCAATTCGAATACACCTTGTCCACCTTCACCTTCGTGGTAGGCCCACAACCATCCACCACCGCCACCGACGTAGGCCACACTTCCAGCAGCATTCCATTTCACAGCACCAATATCTATGCTATTCAGTTGTACGCTACCTGTTACAGTGGTTACAGAATGATCTTCGGTAGCATAGCGCAGCATAGTCCCATTGTCACCAACCAGAAGGGCAGTTTTCCCACGCGGGTGCCAATCAATGGCTCGAATTGTATCGTCAATAGGTGTGGCCAATTCGATTTGCACATTGGGATCGGTTCCATCCAGTAGGCGTGCATAACCATCAGCACCAGCAACGAGTATCTTTTGAGTAGTTTCGCCACCAGCAGCAACAGCTTCCAGTCCTAAATCCTGTTCTGCTAGCCAAATAGTGTCATCCAAATCAACAGTTCCTTCGGCGGAGATAGTTGAAGCCAGGCAAGAAAACAAGAGGAGGGCAATCAAGCCACAAGCCGAGGTCGTCCTGCTCGCCATCAAGCAGCCGACAGCCATCCCAATTATCACCCTTCTCGACACGATGACCCGCCGCGACCCTTAACGACGGGTTGGCTCTCGGAGGTGACATGGAGACCTTTGAAGTGAAGCGCGGATTGGCCAAGAAATTGGCATCGGAAGGAGGATTAGCTAGATTGGCTGGCAAGCATTTTGACAATGTTGATGGCTCGGGTGATGCCTTTACAGGGAGTCATGGAATCATGTCCCGCATTAATGCTGAATACAATTCTCTGGGGAAACTGGTCGTCGACGTCACCCAGGAGCGCCCAGATTTCGATGATGAAGGTGCAATGGCTGTGGCAATGGATAGCCGCAAGCGTTGGTCCGCTTTCCTAGATGAAGCAACAGGATATTCTGGAAAGCAACGTGGTGACAAAGCCAAGGAATTTGCCAAGAAGGCATCCAAGGCAAAATCTGGAATCAGCCAGGCGCGTAAATTCATGGACATGTCAACCAGTTTATCGGATGAAGTCCAAGCACAGGCTGAGGAATATATCACCACAATTGAGAATCTTCTCGAGGCAGGCGACAATACAAAAGCAGAGAGTACTGCAAAGAAACTTTCCAAGATGCTTGGTTGATATACAGCACTCTATAGGTGATTATGATGGATGCAGAAACTCGACTTTCCCTGATTACAGGCGCGGCTTTGGAAGTTGTCGGAATCGATCATCTCATGGCACGACTAGAAGATGGTGGCACCATTCGAGCCTATGTCGGATTTGAGCCCAGTGGCAAGGCGCACGTTGGATGGAAGGTCCTAGCAACCAATCTAAGGCGGATGCTGGATGCTGAAGTCAACGTGCTCATTTTTCTTGCTGATTGGCACGCTTGGGTGAATGATAAATTTGGTAGTGATATGGACAAAATTCACACGACTGCGAAATACATGGAAGAAGTATTCCGGTCACTATTGAATCACCCCGAAGAAGGTGACGGTCCTGGTCAATTGCGCTTTGCATATGCTTCTGAAATCATGGATAGTGGGGATTACTGGGCCCGCGTCTTGCGATGTTCAAAGAACATGAGTTTGGCTAGAGTCCGTAGGACATTCAGCATCATGGGTCGTGATGAAGATAGTGGGGATGGCGATTTATCCAAATTTTTCTATCCTGCTATGCAGGCGGCTGACATTTTTGAGATGGACATCGATTTAGCGATTGGTGGGATGGATCAACGAAAGGCGCACATGTACATGCGCGATGTGGCTGATCACTGGGGCTGGACCAAAGCAACTTGTATCCACACCCCTATCATCTCCGGCCTCAAGAGCGCAGGTGCACGAATGGACTCTTTCGATCACAAGATGAGCAAATCAGATCCATCGGGCGCTATCTTGTTGCACGATACTCCTGAGAAATTGCGCAAGAAGATGCGCAAGGCTTACCTCGATATCGAGAAGGATGACAGCCCAATCTACGAATTACTCGAACATATCATTCTTCCAGAGCAAGGGCAAATCACAGTCACACCCAACCCCGAATATGGGGAGCCTAGCACCTACGACAGCTTGCAAGGCTTCATTGCAGCAGTGCAAGATGGTACAGTTCACCCACTCGATGCCAAGTTTGCGGTTGCAGATGCTATTTCAGCAGGTTTGGAAACACTTCGTACACATTTTGAATCCAACCCTCAGTTGCTTGATTCAGTGACTGAAATTACTATTTAGTAGGTCATCACTTACATGGCGAACAGTTCGGCCATGGTTTGATACGTCTCGTGTGTGTATAGTTCATTGATGAATGTCAATATTGTCAAATTTGTAGGGGTACCATTGAATACCGAGTGGGAACCGGCCCAGTTCAATTCACAGGGGGTTGGAACGAATGTCTGAGGTTGGAATCGACGATATTGCTATACATTTCCCAAAACTCTACCTTGATATGAAGGATTTCGCTGAAATGCGAGATGCCGATTATGCCAAACTCAACAAGGGCCTGGGCCTCTCAGCCATGGCCATTCCCGATGTGCA